>CAZFWD010000282.1:0-15167 GCA_964522535.1 uncultured Desulfonema sp. | reverse complement strand
AATAATCAGGTTACCGATGATCTCAATCCCCACCAGTCCGGTGCCGACCACCGCCACGGTCAGATCGGTCCCGCATATCTCATCGATTCGGCGGGCATCCGCCACGCTGCGCACCACCACCACGTTGTCCCGAAGCGCAGCCTTGTCATAGGTCTGACCCTTGTAATAGAACACCTCCCCCACCGGATGGGCGCCGTCGTAAGCGGTGTTGATCGCCCCCTTGATGGGCGGCAGAGACGCCTGCCCGCCCGTAGCGAGAATAAGCTTTTTGTAGGCGACCGTAAACTCCTCATCGGATTTTAAAAATTTTCCATAGGCGGTCTTGTTGGAATGATCAATGCGGCTGACCCGTCCCACAATCCCCACCTCATCAAAGTTGGGCAAAAATGAACGATGGGAAGTGACCGCATCATTGATGTCGTTTAAAAACTTCTTGCCGATGCCATAGGGAATATTGCAGCGGCAGACCACATCCGGTTCGTCGCAGACCACCTTGAAATCGGTGATCTTGTTGGCCATAAAGGATGTTGAGGTAAAAATCCCTCCCGGACCACCGCCGGCGATCAGTACTTCCGTTGAATACGCCTTCATGTAACAGACCTCCTCTAAAATAATTGATGGGTAGAATATTGCGAAGATATTTTAAATTCCATAGTCGCAGCGTGTTGAAAGCATGTCCTTCGTTTTATAGGCACCGGTATGTTCCTGATGAGTCGGCCGGTTCGCTTTTTTGCTCAAAAAAAATTTAAACAATTATGCTGAGCAAAATTCATACCAGCCCGAATGAATGGGTATGGGGTTGATCCGTTTTGACTAATGTTGCATCGAATCGTTTTTTACAAGAAACGCCCGATCCATAAAAAAAATAAATTCACCTCTTCGTCTTACGCCCCTGCCCCTCTTGCTGGTTTAAAAAAACGTATCCGCCGGAGATCGCCTTCTTGCCATCCTGGTTCAAAACGATAAAATAAAGCTGCTTTCCGACCGCCTGAGCGGCGCCTTCCTCAAGCATCACCTGAATTCGGGTCCCCGGAAGAACCATTCCGGTAAACCGGCAAAACAAAGCGCCTATCCGCGTCGGATCGCCATCCGCTTCGCGGTCAACGATTTCTCGAAGGGCATAGGCCAGGGTGGCGGTTCCCTGAAGGATAATGCCGGGCAACCCCACCTGCCGGGCGAACCTCACGGAGGTGTGGATGGGAAAGACAATGTGGGTGCATCCGTCATAAATAAAGGATTGAAGGCGCCCCACGGGGAGCTCGCAGGTCCATAACGACGCCCCCCTTTCTCCCTTCTCTGGTACAACAGGAAGGGATTCTCTACCCCTTCCCTTGTCCAAGCACACGATCCCCCGCAGCATCGCGCCGATATGCTCCGTAAAAACCGCATCCCCCTTATGATCACGAACGTCAAACCTCAACACGATATGGGTACCGGCCCGGTGGGGCAGAATCGCCGCCACCCTTCCGTCAATCACCAGCCGATCCCCCGGAACAACCGGCCGATGAAATTCCAGATGCTCCGTATAATGCACCAGGCTGCTTAGAACCTGCTTTGGAAATTCGGGGGCGTCGATATACTCCGAAATCCTTTCCACAACCGGCCAGGTCACGGCCACGTTGTATAGCGGAGGCGCGATAACCCCGCCCTGCCGTTGATCGTCAAAATAAACCGGATTGTCGTCCTGAACAGCGGCCGCGTAATTCATGGTGTCCCGCCAGTGAACCACCATGTGAAAGGGTTTCAAGCGGGTCCCTGTAAAACGGGAATCGATCTCCATGTTTGTCCTCCTGCCGGATTCATCGATCCGATCTCGCATATCATTGTATACGGCATCCGATACGGATAAAAAATATTTTTTCGCCTTTTCCCCTTTTAATGGACTACGATCCGCCTTAAAGGCGCCTCGGCGATACCCATGTCCACGCGATAAATAGTCCATAGTAACGTTATATAACGTTACTTATAGTTACTTTTTTTATACATATTGATGAATAGTCTATCCCCCCGTAGAACTGTTTTTTAAAAAAATTAGGCGATCCTTGGCCTGGTCATTTTGCCGAAAATACAACCCTTGAGAACCGGGCTTCCTGTCTGTTCCCGCTCTTTGCTGGTTTTTCGTATTGGCATAAAGAACCCATCAAATCCGGTTGCCCGCTTTCTGTTTTTTTCAGATGGGCTGGAGTTCCGTATATGGCATACTTCTTGTTGGTATTACTATTCTAATATAAAAAAAGGCCCTAATTTCTTTGCTTCTAAAGATACCGGAGAAACGCGTGTATTCAGATTCGATAGAAAAAATCGGTTCCGTTCTGGTTCTGGGCGGGGGGATCGCCGGCGTACAGGCGGCGCTTGATCTTGCCGACAGTGGATTTTATGTTTATCTGGTTGAAAAGTCGTCGGCCATCGGGGGAAAGATGGCGCAATTGGACAAAACCTTTCCTACCAACGACTGCTCCATGTGTACCCTTTCTCCAAAGCTGGTTGAGGTCGGCCGGCACATGAACATCAACCTGATCACCTGCGCGGAGGTGACGCAGGTGGAGGGAAGCAGTGGGAATTTTCGGGTTCGAATCCACAAGACGCCCCGCTACATTGACGAATCCAAATGCACGGGGTGCGGTGACTGCGCCCAGGCCTGTCCGGTAACGATTCCCAACACATTCGATCAGGGGTTAATCACCCAGAAGGCGGTTCACAAGCTTTACGCCCAGGCCATTCCGGCCGCTTATGTCGTCAGCAAAAGGGGCACCTCCCCATGCAAGGCTGAATGCCCGGCCCACATCAGCGTGCAGGGGTATGTGGCGCTTGTCGCCGAGGGAAAATATGATGAGGCGCTCAGACTGATTAAAGAACAGAATCCGCTGCCGGCCACCTGCGGCAGGGTCTGTCACAAGCCCTGCGAAGCGGTATGCACCAGGGGACAGATCGATGAACCCGTGGCTATCGATGATATTAAACGCTTTGTCGCGGACAGGGATTTAAATTCCCAAACCCCTTATATCCCCGACCTCAAGGAACCCAATGATAAAAAAATCGCGGTTATCGGTTCCGGGCCTGCGGGCCTGTCCTGCGCCTACTATCTGGCCCGGGAGGGGTACGCCGTCACCATCTATGAGCAGATGCCGGAGGCAGGAGGCATGCTTTCAGCCGGCATTCCCGATTATCGACTGCCCCGGAAGGTCATCAAGGCTGAAATTCAACTCATTCAGGACATGGGCGTAAAGATTCACACCGGGATTCGGCTCGGAAAGGACGTCACCATTGGGCAACTGAAGGAACAGGGGGTTCAGGCGGTCTTTTTAGGGACCGGGGCCCAGGAGTCCATGCCCCTTGGCATTGAAGGCGAACCCCTGGAAGGGGTCTATCCGGGGCTTGACCTGCTGAAAAAAATAAACATGGGAAACCCGCCTTCACTGGGCAGCCGGATTGCGGTGATCGGCGGCGGGAATGTCGCCATGGACGCGGTGCGCTGCGCCCGACGCCTGGGCTCGAATGAGGCCTTTATCCTGTATCGCCGCAGCATCGAACAGATGCCTGCGAACAGCGAGGAAATCGAAGAATGCCAGGAAGAAGGGATTCCCATTCACACCCTCACCGCCCCTGTTCGCATTCTTGGCGAAAACGGCCGGGTCAAGGCCATTGAATGCATCAAAATGGAACTCGGCGAACCGGATCAAAGCGGCCGGCGCAGGCCGATCCCCGTCAAGGGTTCGGAGTTTGTGATGGCGGTGGACGGGGTGGTTTCCGCCATCGGCCAGAAACCCGAATGGTCCTGCTTAAACCCGGAAAGCGCCTGCACCATTTCCAAACGCGGAACCATCACCGTCGATCCCGTCACCCTGCAGACCGATGATCCCTTTATTTTTGCCGGAGGCGACGCGGTGAGCGGTCCGAGAACCGTGGTGGAAGCCATAGAAGCGGGTAAGCAGGCGGCGATATCGATTGATCGTTATCTTCGCGGCGAGGATCTTCGAGAAGGCCGACCCGTGACGTATTCAAGGGCTCAGGATATTCCCGTTGAGGGCTATGCGCATATTCCCAGGCATCGCGTTTCACGTCTGAATCCTGAAAAAAGGCGCCGGGGGTTTGAAGAGGTGAAGCCCTGCTTCACGGAGGATCAGGCGGTTTCCGAGGCCAAACGCTGCATCAGCTGCGGTCTGTGCTCAGAGTGCTATCAGTGCGTGAACGCCTGCCACGCGGGCGCCATCACCCTTCACACCCACGCCCAGCAGCATGAACACCTCGACCTGCCCGTCGGCTCCATCATCATGTCCCCGGGCATTGAGCTGTTCGACCCGAGCGCCTATGACACATACGGTTACAACCAACAGCCAAATGTCATCACCAGTATGGAGTTTGAACGCATTTTAAGCGCCTCCGGGCCCTATGGCGGGCATATGGTCAGACCCTCGGATCGCAAGGAGCCCAAAAAAATCGCCTGGATTCAATGCGTCGGCTCCCGGGATGATCATCACGGCCAGCCCTATTGCTCATCCGTATGCTGCACCTATGCCATTAAAGAAGCCATGATCGCCAAGGAGCACAGCACCGGGCCTCTGGATGCGGCTGTTTTTTATATCGACATTCGAACCCATGGCAAGGATTTTGAAAAATACTATTTGCGGGCCCGGGACGAGGCGGGGGTCCGATTCATCAAATCAAAAATCAGCAGGGTTTCTCCCAACGGGGATGGCGGCCTGACCATTCGTTATTTTAATGGAAGCGGAAAAATCATCGAGGAGGCCTTTGACCTGGTTGTCCTCTCCGTGGGATTAAAACCCAAGCCGGACGCCCATGAAATGTCCCAAAAATTCGGTATCGCGCTCGATCCTTACGGCTTTGCCGCCACGACCAGCTTTAACCCGGTGGAAAGCTCGCGGCCCGGCATCTATGTGTGCGGCGCGTTTAAAGGGCCCTGCGATATCCCCGATTCCGTCATGGAGGCTTACGCGGCGGTGGGCGCCTCCTGCACCGCCCTGACCGAGGTGCGACATACACAGGTCAAAGAAAAACACTATCCCGAGGAAATCAATGTCAAGGGGGAGGCCCCTCGCGTGGGGGTCTTTGTCTGTCACTGCGGCACCAATATCGGCGGCGTGGTGGATGTTCCCGCTGTGCGGGCCTATGCCGAAAGCCTGCCTTTTGTGGCCTATGCCGAAGCCAACCTGTTTACCTGCTCCCAGGACACGCAGGAAAAAATAAGGGATGCCATCCAAACGCATCAACTCAACCGTGTCGTCGTCGCCTCTTGCAGCCCTCGCACCCATGAATCCCTTTTCAGGGAAACACTCCGGGAGTCCGGTCTTAACAAATACCTGTTTGAGATGACCAACATTCGCGATCAATGCTCCTGGGTCCACCGCGCCGAACCCGAAAAGGCCACGCAAAAATCCAAAGACCTGGTGCGCATGGCGGTGGCCAAGGCGATCCGGCTGGAGCCGCTTGAAGAAATAAAAATAGGGCTCACTCGAAAAAGCCTGGTCATTGGAGGCGGCATCGCCGGCATGACCGCGGCCCTGGAGATGGCCAACCAGGGATTTCCGGTGTGTCTGGTGGAAAAGGATAAAGCCCTGGGGGGAAACGCGAGGTCCCTGTCCACCACCTGGAGAGGGGAAAATATCAAAGACTTTACCGAAAATATCGTTCAGCAGGTAAAAACCCATCCTTTGATCACGGTCTATCTTGATTCGATCATTTCCGGGGCCGAGGGGTTTGTGGGGAATTTCAGATCAACCATTACATCCACAAAGACAACGGAAACCGTTGAGCATGGAACCGTGGTCATCGCCACCGGCGGGCGGCAGCTTGAGCCCGATGAGTATGCCTTTGGAAAACATTCTCGGGTGTTTCTCTCCCTTGACTTTGATCAGATGCTGACGGAAAATCCTGAAAAATTTAAAAACCGCCAAACCGCGGTGTTCATTCAGTGCGTGGGCTCCAGAGAGCCACAGCGCCCTTACTGCAGCAAAATATGCTGCACCCAGTCCATACAAAATGCCCTTCGGCTGAAAGACCTCAACCCGAAAATCAACGTGGCGATTCTCTACCGGGAAATCCGCACCTATGGAAAAAGGGAAGCACTGTACCGGGAGGCCAGGTCCCGAGGCATCGTTTTTATCCGGTATCGTCTGGAAGAAAAACCGAATGTCGAAACCATGGAAAACGGACTTCGGATCACGGTGATGGATCAGGATATTCGCGTTCCCCTTCAAATAGAGGCGGACCTTCTGGTCCTTGCGACGGCGATTGTTCCCAACGAGGGCGTCGACGTGTCCAAACACTATAAAACATCCATCAACCAGGACCAGTTTTTCCAGGAAGCGCACGTGAAGCTCAGGCCCGTGGATTCCTCCACGGACGGCGTTTTTATCTGCGGACTCTGCCATTCCCCCAAACCGATCGAGGAGTCCATTGCTCAGGCCAAAGCCGCTTCGGCAAGGGCCGCGAAGATTATGATGAAGGAAACCCTGGAAATCGAGCCCATTGTTTCCGTGGTGGACCCCGACAAATGCAGCGGCTGCGGGACCTGCGAACGGGTCTGCCCCTGGGACGCCATCCATGTTGTCGAAATCGAAGGGAGAAAAATCGCTCAAACCAACAAGGCGTCCTGTAAAGGGTGCGGGGTCTGCGCCGCAAGCTGCCCTTCCAAGGCGGTGGATATGTCCCATTTCCGCCAGGAGCAGATTCGAGAACAGATTGCTGCATTCATAGGGGATGCTTTTGTTGAAGGTGCGTTGATGATGGCAAATTAAGTAGATGCAGGCAAAAACCATGTCCGATGATTTCGAACCCAAAATACTGGCGTTTTTATGCAACTGGTGCTCCTATGCGGGGGCTGATCTGGCCGGGGTTTCCCGGATGCAGTACCCCCCCAATATTCGCGTTATTCGGTTTATGTGCACCGGCCGAATCGATCCGGTTTTCATTCTCCGGGCATTGACGCGGGGGGTTGACGGGGTGCTCATCGCCGGATGCCATCCCGGTGAGTGTCATTACGGCATCGGAAACCTCTATACCAGACGGCGGGTGCTGATGACCAAAAAACTTCTGGAATGCGTCGGGATCTATTCCGACCGTCTGCGCCTGGAATGGGTGGCCGCATCGGAAGGCCCCAAGTTCGCCCAGGTCGTGAGAAACTTCACTGAAGAAATCAAACGGCTGGGCTCAAATCCGCTGCGCGCAGTGACAAGAGGAGAAGCGCTCCCATGATTCAGCTTGAACATGTTCCGACCATCTGCCCGTGCTGCGGGTGCGGCTGCGGCATCGAGTTGATCATCAAAGACGGAAAAATCGCCGGGGTTGAACCTTTGAAAAACCATCCCGTGTGCAAGGGAAAAAACTGCCTCAAGGGGAAAAATGCCTATCATTACGCCCACAGCGAGGAAAGGCTTAAGACCCCCCTTATCAGAAGGGACGGAACGCACAGGGAGAGCACATGGGACGAGGCGCTGGCGCTTATCGCCGAGAGGTTAAACGCCGCGGAGCCAAATATGGTGGGGTTCATCAATTCCGGAAAATGCGCCAACGAAGACCTTTACGTGATTCAAAAATTCGCCAGGATTGTCGCCCGGACCAATAACCTGGACAACGCTTCACGGTTCTGCCATTCCACCTCGGTTCCGGCCCTGCTTTCCACCGTGGGGAGCGGCGTGATGCCGACCTCCACAATAAGCATTGAAAAAGCCGACTGCATCCTGATCATGGGGCCCAACCTTCAGGAAACCTATCCCCTTATCGCGAACAAGGTGCTGCTGGCGCGCTCACGCGGGGCCAAGACCATCGCGGTGGATCCGAGAAAAACACCCACGGTCAAAATTTTAAGCGACCTTTATCTGCAGATTCAATCCAGCACCGATGCCGCACTGATCAACGGAATGATGAAGGTGATTCTGGAAGAAGGGCTGGAGGATAAAGAATTTATAGAAAAAAGGACCAGCGGGGTTAACGACCTGAAAGCCTATCTGGATTCTATAGACCTCACGGAGGTTGAAAAAACAACCAGCGTTCCCCTTGACAAAATAAGGCAAGCGGCGGTGACCTACGCCTCCGCCGAAACCGCCTGCATCCTGTTTAACGCCGGTATCGCCCAGTACGCGGCGGGCATTGAAAGCATTCAGGCGCTTGCGGACATGGCGCTGCTGACGGGAAATTATGGAAGACCTGGTACCGGCGTCAATCCTCTGAGGGGTCATTCCAACGGAGAGGGGTTCGGCGACATGGGCACGGTGCCGGTTTTTTACCCCGGCTTTCAAAAGGTAAACCCGGAGACCGCTCAGAAATTTGAATCCCTCTGGGGCGCAAAGGGCCTTCCGTCCGATCCGGGCCTGACCTATATGGATATGGTGGAAAAATGTTCCATTCTTTACATTATGGGCGCAAACCCCATGGTATCGGCCCCTGACATCAACAGGTTAAAAAAAACGTTTGAAGAAAAAGAATTTGTGGTGGTTCAGGATATCTTTATGACGGATACCGCGCAAATGGCGGATGTCGTGCTGCCTGCGGCAAGCGCCGCGGAAAGGGATGGAACCACCACCTGCGTGGATCGAAGGGTGCAACGGTTTCGAAAGGCCATCGAACCGATCGGCGATTCACAGCCGGACTGGAAAATTTTATGCGACCTGGCGAAAAGAATGGGGTTTGAAGAATATTTTCCCTTTAAAACCTCGGAAGAAATATTTGAAGAAATCCGCCGATGCGTGCCCCAATATCGTGGCATCACCTATGCAAGGCTTGAGCAGGCCGGAGGGATTCAGTGGCCCTGCCCGGATGAAACGCATTCAGGGACGGATACCTTTTTTGCTGAAAAATTTTTAACCCCTGATGGATTGGCCCATTTCCAGGTGGCGCCGTATAAAACGCCTCTGGAAATGCCGGATGACAGCTATCCTTTTATTCTTACCACGGGAAGGGTCGGCTTTCATTTTCATTCCGGCACCACGACCATGCGCACCGAACGGCTCAAAAACGAGGTGCCGGAACCGTTTGCCGAGATCAACCCGGAAGACGCTGAAAAAATCGGTATCAAGAACGGCCAACCCATCATACTCCGGTCCAGACGAGGAGAGGTCAAAACCAAAGCCCGACTGACCTCCGACATCAAAAAAGGTTTGGTTTTTTTGCCATGGCATTTTTCCGAATGCCTCGCCAATATGCTCACCGGGCCCATCGCAGGCCCCCCTTCCCGAATGCCGGAATACAAATTCTGCGCAATCACCATCGATAAAGCGGAAAACCATGGAAAATAATTTTTATCTGGCATGGTCTTCGGATCAAAAGATTCATGAAAAAGGAGACAGCGGCGGCGCGGTGACCGCACTGCTTCAGTTTCTCCTTGAGCAGAAAAAGGTCGACGCCGTTCTGGCGGTCAAAAAAAGAAACAACAGCCGCTTCGACGCGGCACCGGTTCTGATCACCGATCCCGCGCTGGTCCATGAAACATCGGGAACCCTTCATTTCGCGCCGCTCAGCATGGTCAAAATTATTAAAAATTATCTGGACGGGGCAAAAAATATGAAAATCGCGGTGACCTGCAAACCCTGTGATGCGCGCGCCCTTATCGAACTGGCCAAAAGGCAGCAGGTCCAGCTTGAAAATCTTTTTTTGATCGGGCTCAACTGCAGCGGCACCTTTCTTCCCACCGTCGCCGAAAGGATGATTGGGGAGGCCTTTGGTGAAAACCCGCAGAACCTGATCAAAGAGGATGTCGAGGATGAAAAACTGATCATCACCTTAAAGGATGGAAGCACACGGGAAAAGGGTTTAGAAGAGCTGGCCCGACAGGGCTTTGAAATGAGAGAAAACTGCTTAAGGTGCAGTTACAAAATACCGCGAATGGCGGACATCGCCTGCGGCAAATGGGGAAACAACGGCAAAGCCGCAACCTTTATCGAAATCTGTTCCTCAAAAGGGCGTGAATTTTTCGACGCCGCGGTCCAAAACGGCGCGCTGGTCATGGAACCCGCCACCATCGAACAAATCGAAGAACGAAAGCGAAAAGAAACCGAGGCCGTGGAAAAAGCTCAAGCCCGGGAACTAAAAGAGCTCGATGGGCTGAAAAAGTATTCCCCAAAGGAGCGGTTAAAATTCTGGTCGACCCATCTTATGCGATGCATCAAGTGTTTCGGATGCAGGGACGCCTGTCCCCTGTGCTATTGCAAGGAATGCTACCTTGAACCTTACCGGGGATGCATTGCCGGCGGCGAAACCCCTCCGGACATTATGTTCCAGTTGATCCGGCTTTCCCATGTCGGGGATTCCTGCGTAAATTGCGGTCAATGCCAGGACGTCTGCCCCATGGAGATTCCGCTGACCCGGCTTTACAACAGTTTAAACCGCGAGCTGGTCGATATATTTGATTATCAACCCGGGGTTGATGTGAATCAGCCGCCGCCGTTAACCCAGGTCACCGATCGGGAACTTTCCGTCGACGCCCCGGATACCCTCAATATTAAAACCGCCGCCGAGTGAACGCTTATGTTTTTTTCCATCTCTTTTTATATCGCATTTGTGATCTTCGCCGCCGGAACGCTTTATAAAATTTCGACATGGTTTCGGTTTCGGGTCGGTCCGGAGTCCGAAAAAACAAGGATCCCCGCCAGGGTTTTCTCAGCCGGCAAAGGCATGATCACCAACCTTCTAAGCCGAAAGCTCTTCACACTGGTCAGGGTATTTTTGCTGGATGGAGTGTTTCAGTTTCGCATCCTGCGTGAAAGCGTATTGCGCTGGGTCATACATATACTCATATTTGCCGGGTTCATGCTGCTTTTTTTCATGCATGCCCTGGGGGGCAGCCTCACCATTAAACTGTTTCCCGAATATTACGCCACTGTCAATCCCTTCTGGTTTTTACGGGACCTTTTCGGCGCCATGGTCATTCTCGGCATCGCCATCGCCGTATATCGTCGATTTATACGAAAACAACCTGCTTTCGCCAATCACCTTCAGGATGTCTACGCGATCCTGATTCTCTCCGTTATTCTATTATCGGGGATTCTGCTCAGCGGGGTTAAAATCACCTCCTATGCCATTTATCAGGATATGGTTTACACCTATATGGACTTTGCCACGGAGGAAGAACAAAGCGCCCTGGAGGCCTACTGGGTGGCGGACTTCGGTGTAGTTCCCCCCCATCCGATTGAATCCCCTGATTCCGGCACCCTTGATCTGGGAAAAGAGATGCATGAAATGAGCTGCGCGGAATGCCACGCCCGTCCTCAAACCGCTCCGCTCAGCTATGGCGTGTCGCGGCTGGTGAGCCCCATAGCCCCCCTTTTAGACAGGGCGTCGATGCCGAAAATCCTATGGTACATACATTACCTTGCCTGTCTGATCGGTCTGGCGTATCTTCCCTTCAGCAAAATGTTTCATATCTTCACCGGTCCGATCAGCCTGATGGTCAACGCGGTATCCGATGAAAAATCCGATCCCGCAAACATCGCCACCCGCCAGGCGCTGGAGCTGGATGCCTGCACCCACTGCGGTTCCTGCACGCAGAACTGTTCCATGCGGACCGCATTTGAGACGATTCCCAACCCCGACATTTTTCCGTCTGAAAAAATAAGTGCCATAAAATCCCTGGCCGCGGGAAAATCCTTAGCCGATAAAAAATTCCGGGATCTCAGGGAGGGCGTCTGCCTCTGCACCAACTGCATGCGCTGCACGGTCGTCTGCCCGGTAGGCATCAACCTCCAGGAGATGTGGTTTTCTGTTCGAGAACGGCTAACCTCCCAGGGACAGCCCGAGTTTCTCACCCTTTCGCCCTTCTCCTTTTACCGGGCACTGTTAAAGGAACGGCAGGCCGAAAAAAAAGATTCCCAGCCGGCAAAACGCGCCAGGGAAGCCTTATTCAAAATTTATCCCTTTAGAAGAGACGTAAAACGGCCTGTGGCCCTGAATTTTCCTGCTGCCGGCGTGTCCGAAAAAGAAAAAAGTGAGGAACGCACAGGTGGCAAAGCGCTGTCCGCCGACGCTCAAACCTTTGCGTATTGTTTTGGGTGTGAAACCTGCACCACCGTCTGCCCGGTGGTGGCCAATTATGAAAACGCCGAACAGGTTCTGGGTCTTCTGCCGCATCAGATCATGCACTGTCTGGCCCTTGGCATGAGAGAGGCTACTCTCGGCACGGCGATGCTGTGGAACTGTCTCACCTGTTACCAGTGTCAGGAGCAGTGCCCCCAGGGGGTCCGGATTACCGATGTATTCTATGAACTCAAGAATCTCGCGATTCAAAAGCAAAAGGAAGAATCCCCACAAACGGGAGAAAGCGTATCATGAAGTATGCCCTGTTTCTTGGCTGTCAGATTCCGGCGCGTTTACAGAGCTTCGAGGCGGCCGCAAGAGAAGTCCTGTCCAAAGCCCTCAACATCGAGCTGATTGATATCAAGGAGTTTACCTGTTGCGGCTACCCCGTCAAAAATTTTGATTATAAGGCGTTCATCCTTGCATCCGCCCGAAACCTCGCCCTGGCCGAGAAAAAAGACTTAAACGTGCTTACCCTTTGTCAATGCTGCTTCGGCAGTCTTAAAAAAGCGCAGCAACTGATCCGAGAAGATTCGACCCTTCGTGCGTGGGTCAATCAGATTTTAAACAAAGAAAAACTTGCCTATAACGGAAAAACCGAAGTTCGGCACTTTCTTTCCGTACTCCGCCATGATGTGGGGATCGATGCCATCGCAAAAAAAATCACCCGACCGTTTAAGGATTTAAAAGTCGCCGCCCATTACGGTTGTCATGCCCTTCGTCCCAGCGACGTGGTTGCATTCGATGATCCGGTAAACCCCTCGATCTTCGAAAAACTTATTGAGGTGACCGGCGCAACAAACGTTTCGTGGTCCATGCGACTGGAATGCTGCGGCGCTCCTCTGTCCGGGGTGAACGACGAGCTGGCCATGGATTTGACCGAAAAAAAAATAAAAAATGCGCAGCAGGCGAACGCGGATTACCTCTGTACCGCCTGTCCCTATTGCCAGATGCAGTTCGATACGGTCCAGGACCACATTCACCTGATTCGCGGCGGCAATCCTCCGCTTCCTTCGATCCTCTACCCCCAACTGCTCGGACTGAGCATGGGCATGGACCCCGCGTCCCTCAAGATCGAAGACAACCGGATTCCGATAACACCGATTATGCAGTTTCTATTTAAAAATTGATCGCTGAAGATTAACGGATATCAATCCCTTTATGATGGGAAAAAAGCCTTCCGGCCCCTGCCTTCTTTTCACCCTGTCATTTTTTGATATATTCCTGCAAAACGATTGCAGCGTAAATTAAAGGTAAACCGCCTGAGCGGTTTTTGACAACACCCCTCTCAACAACAGGATATTTAAATACGGACGGTCCGGCGCAACATAAGGTTTAAATTTTGGGAATATCCTTTCAAAATTTATATTTATCCCCTATATGATAAATTGATTGGGTATATGATAAACGGAATCGACCTTATTCGAAAAAATCTTTACAACCGCCCCGAAGGGCACAAAACAAGGGGGAACAGGCATGGACTTATGGCACCTCAAAGTTTTTAAAACAGTCGTGGATCTGAAGGGTTTTTCAAAAGCCGCCAATGCGATCCATCTGACCCAGCCCACTGTCAGCAGCCACATTCGGGAGATGGAAGACTACTTCGAATGTCAACTCATTGACCGGCTTGGAAGACAGGCCCTACCCACCAAGGCCGGAGAGCGCTTATATGGCTACGCAGAGCGGCTGCTGACGCTCTTTGAAGAGACCGAAACCGCGATGCGGGAATTTCTCAATAAAATCAGCGGGCGAATCTCCATCGGCGGAAGCACCATTCCAGGGTGTTATCTGCTTCCCCTCATCATCGGCGCCTTTATCAAACAATACAAGGATGTCCATATTTCTTTGATTGTCGGCGATACCGAACGGATTATCGATGAGATCCTAAATTATAAACTGGAACTCGGGGTGGTGGGCGCGAAAGCATCCGACAAACACCTGGTTCAACAGAAGCTCATGAATGACACCCTCCGTCTGATCATTCCTTCGGATCATAAATGGGCCAGTCGCAGGCAGGTCACCCTTGGCATGCTGTCTTCGGAACCGTTTATTATTCGGGAGCCCGGTTCCGGCACGCTGACCTCGGTTCAGCACAGCCTTTCCCGTTTGGGCGCCGACATCGACGCGCTTCGCGTGGTGGCTGAAATGGGAAGCACCGCAGCGGTCATTCAGGGAATCAAAAACCGGGTCGGGGTATCCATCCTTTCCCCCCTTGCGGTGAAGGATGAATTACAGGTCGGGACTTTAAAAGCCCTTACGATCGAAAAAATGGATTTAAAGCGGTATTTTTACCTGACCTTTCATAAAGACCGGGCCGCATCCCCGCTGTGCAGAACGTTTTGCGATTTTTTAAAAAACGGGTTCAGCGTCGACACCCCCATTCGCTCCCGTCGTGAATGAGATACGTGACATGCCGGAAAAAATCAACCTGGACAACGTGTCGATCGTGCTTTACCGTCCCCGGTACGCTGAAAATATCGGATCAGCCGCCCGGGCCATGCGAAACATGGGAATCGGCCGGCTTGCCGTGGTGGCGCCTGAAAACGATGATCTGGAAAAAATGCTACGCCTGGCCACCCACGCGGCAGCAGACACGGTAAAGGGCATTACCCGTTACGATGATCTGGAATCCGTCCTATTCGACAGCACCTATGTGGTGGGCACAACCGCTCGAACCGGCGCGCAGCGGCAGGCGGTCCATACCCCGGCGAAGGCGGCTAAACAGCTGATACCGATCTCTGAAAACAACCGCATCGCCATTCTCTTCGGTCCCGAGGACCGAGGGCTTGAAAACGAGGCGATCCGCCTATGTCATATGCTGGTCACCATTCCCACCGCCGCATTCTCCTCCATCAACCTGGCCCAGGCCGTCATGATCGTCTGCTATGAAATTTTTCAGGCGGCCGACGAGAGCCGGGATCGGCATATTCCCCGTCTGGCGAACCGGTTTGAACTTGAGGGCATGTACGCGCAGCTCCAGGAGGTGCTGGTCCGCATCGATTATATCCTTGAGCAAAACCCGGAGTACTGGATGAATAAACTGCGGCATTTTTTTTCACGCCTGCCGCTGCGCGCCCGTGAGGTGAGCATCATTCGAGGGATTTGCCGGCAGATCGACTGGTATGGGAAAAAATGTTACTTAG
>CAZFWD010000281.1:0-9018 GCA_964522535.1 uncultured Desulfonema sp. | reverse complement strand
GGCGGCGAGTTCGCCCATCCATTTCAGATCGGCCGAAGCCGACGTTTCCGGACCGAGCATTTCAGCGATCCGCTCGTGGTTCATCTCTTCAAGGGATAGGCTTAAACGGCCCACCAGATCTAAAAAATACGCGGCGGCGCGGTCGCGGTCCTGACTCTCATAGGCCTTCTTGATTCTGCGGATCAGCTTGTCATGATTCTGCCGGGTTGCAAAAACAGTGGCGTCCCGAAGCTCGACCACCTTTTTTCCCGAAAAAAAAGCGTAGGTGTTCAGACGTTCGATCGCCTCGGCGACCCGCCCGCCATCCTTCTGATCGATGATTTCATAGCCGTGGGTCCGCTGGGACGGGTCTGGAACAATGGCATCCACAATGGTTTTTACGGCCTGACGGCATAAAAAGGCCTCCCCGCAAACCAGATAAACCGGTCCAAAGGACTCTCCGGCGCACTCCTTCAGGCACCGGGATAGGGATTGGTAGGAAATTTCAGGCATCTTTTTTTTTGAACGCCGATCGTCCGCTCAGGATGATCAGTATGACCGCAGCCAGGACGGCAAAGCCGACCCCCATCATCTGGGACATGGAAAGGGTGTCAAAAAACAAAACCCCCCTGAAATCGCCGCGATACACCTCGATCACCGAACGGGAAATTCCATAGAAGAAAACATACAGCCAGAAAAGCTGACCGTCGTATTTCTTGCGGGTCCGGTAAAAAAAGAGGCTTAAAAAAATCAACAGATTGGCGGCAAAGCTATAAAGCTGGGTCGGATGAATGGGAACATGCAGGGGCGCAAGCGATAAGGGATGATGAAAGGTGACCGCCCAGGGAAGATCGCAGATCTTTCCGTAACAGCAGCCCGCCGAAAAACAGCCCAGGCGGCCCAGGCTGTGCCCCAGGGGAATGGCCAAGGCGGCGATATCGGCGCATTTTCCCAGTGGAAGGTGATAAACATAAATGAAAAAAACCGCCACAAGGACCGCCCCGATGAACCCGCCGTAAAAAACCAGCCCGCCTTTCCACAGCTTGAACATCTCAAGGGGCGCCGCGAAAAAAAAATCCAGGTCCGTGAAAACATAAAGCAGGCGTGAACCAACGATGGCTGCAATAACGATATAAAAACACAGATCAACGATTTTGTCGGGATCCATGCCGAGCCGCGCGGCCTCCTTCCTGGCACAAAAAATACCCGCCAGAATCCCCACCGCCACAAAAAACCCGTAGGTATGAATCGTCAATCCGTCGATTTTAAATAAAACAGGATGCATGCGATCCTCCTTTGCTTCAAGGGAGCATCATTCCGGCATTTTACGAAACAGAATACAACCGGCAAAGATTACCATGCCTACCGTAATGGCGCTGTCCGCCACATTAAACGCAGGCCAGTGAAGGTTGCCGACATAAAGATCGATAAAATCCACCACATGCCCGAAACGAAGTCGGTCGATCATGTTGCCCAACGCCCCGCCGATGATCAGCGCAAGCCCCGTCAACAGCATCGTATATTTCTGAGGTGTTTTGTAGTACAGATATAAAACCAGAACAACCGCCCCAGAAGAGACCAGAATAAACAGAAGGCTTCGTATATTGCCTCCCTGATGGGCGAAAAAACCGAATGCGCCGCCGGGGTTTCGAACATGGACAAGGTTCACGCATCCGGGAATCACCGCCACCACGTCAAAAAGACGAACCGATCGAGACACCACCCATTTGGTCAGCTGGTCCGCAAAAACGATCAGCAGGCAGATAAGGGCCAGGTTTCGGTATTTGTTTTCCGGCATTTTCATCTATAGGCCATCCAACCCCTCTAAAACCTCCTGGCAACGCCTGCAGAGATCCGGACGGTTCGGGTTTTTCCCCACGCCTGCATCGTAAATCCAGCAGCGGCCGCACTTATTTCCCGGCGCGGGTTTCACCAGAATGGACAATCCGTTGATGTCGGTGGAAACAAAACCGTTGTCGGCTGAGGCTTCAGGGACCAGCCTGGATTCGGAAACGATAAAAATCGCAGACAGATCATCGGCGTAATCCTTTAACTCCGCGTAAAGCGCTTCGGAGACGCGAAGGGTGACCGATGCGTCCAGGGAGTGTCCGATCTTTTTTTCAGCCCTGGCCGTTTCAAGGGCTTTTGTCACCTCACCGCGCACCTCAAGCACCACCTCCCAGCGCTTGGCAAGGACATCATCCGTCCAGTCTCGGTCGGCGTTCGGAAAACCCTCAAGATGAATGCTGGTTGTTTCCGTTCCGGCGCCCGGCAGGTGCTTCCAGATTTCTTCGGCGGTAAAGGGAAGGATGGGGGCCATAAGACGCGCCAGGGTGTCGACCAAATAAAAAATCACGGTCTGGGCGCTTCTGCGGCCCGAAGAAAACGGAAGCGAAATATACAGCCGGTCCTTTAAAATATCGAGGTAAAACGCGGACAGGTCAAGGGTGCAGAAGTTATACAGCGAATGATAGATCACGTGAAACTCATAGGCGTCATAGGCGCTTTGCGTGCGTTGAATAATCTCGCCGAGCCTGTGAAGGATAAACCGGTCCATGTCCGGCAGGGATTCGTAGGGGACCCTATCCGTTGCCGGATCAAAGTCATACAGATTGCCGAGGATGAACCGGCAGGTATTTCGAATCCGCCGGTAGGCGTCGCTGAGCTGTTTTAAAATGGCCTCTGAGATACGAATATCATCCCGGTAATCGGACGCCGCCACCCACAAGCGCAGAATCTCCGCGCCATATCGATCAATCACGGTTTTGGGGGCGATGACGTTGCCGATGGATTTGGACATCTTCTTCCCTGCACCATCCACAACGAACCCGTGGGTCAGAACAGTCCTGTAGGGCGGGCTTCCCTTGGACCCCACCGCGGTCAGCAGGGAGCTGTGAAACCAGCCCCTGTGCTGATCGCTTCCTTCAAGGTAGAGGTCCGCGGGCCATTTCAGCTCCGGACGGCGCTCCAGAACGGCCGCATGGCTGATCCCCGAATCAAACCAGACGTCGAGGATGTCGTTTTCCTTGGTAAACGCGCTGCCGCCGCAGGCTTCACAGCGCGCCCCCTCAGGCAGGAAATAGGCCGCATCCTTCTCAAACCAGGCATCCGCGCCGGATTCACAGAACAGGGCGTAAATCCGATCGATCATCTCTTGCGTCATCAGCAAGCGGTTGCAGTTGCTGCAATAAAAAACCGTAATCGGAACCCCCCATGCGCGCTGCCGCGAAACGCACCAGTCCGGGCGGTTTTCGATCATTCCGTATATCCGGTCCCTTCCCCATGCCGGAATCCACGACACCGTATCGATCGCGGCCAGGGCCTTTTGCCGCAGTCCGGTTTTTTCCATGGAGATAAACCACTGGGGGGTTGAACGGAAAATCACCGGCTTTTTGCAGCGCCAGCAGTGGGGATAGGAATGGGTCATCCTTTCGGCATAGACCAGGGAACCGCTCTCCCGCAGCATTTCAATGATTTCGGCATCCGCTTTAAACACAAACTGTCCCGAAAAAAATTCAACCGCGTCGGTAAAACAGCCGTTGTCATCCACCGGAGAATAGGCGTCAAGCCCATAGGCCGTGCCGGTTTCAAAGTCCTCCCGCCCATGCCCCGGAGCGGTATGAACACACCCGGTGCCGGCTTCCAGGGTGACGTGGTCGGCCAAAACGATCAGGGACGCCCGGTTATAAAAGGGATGACGGCAGTGTTTATGCTCAAGCTGCCTAGGGTCGATCTCCGCGAGAATCGTGTAATCCGAAATGGAAAACCGCTTCATGCAGCCTTCAACCAGCTCCCGGGCCAGAATAAAAACCTCGCCCTTGCCGGTCTCCACCGCGCAGTAGACGAAATCCGGGTTTAAGGCAACCGCCAGGTTCGCCGGCAATGTCCAAGGGGTGGTGGTCCAGATCACCATATAAACCGATTTTCCAAGAAGCTGGGGAATGGTTTGACCGATATCCTCTTTTAGCCGGAACTTCACATAAATCGATTCGGAAAAACTATCCGCGTATTCGATCTCGGCCTCGGCCAGAGCGGTTTTGCAGCTGCAGCACCAGTAGATCGGTTTTTTGCTCCTGACCAGGCTGCCGTCAAGGGCGAACCGGGCGCATTCCTTTGCGATCTCCGCCTCATAGGCGTAATCCATGGTCAGGTAGGGCCGCTCCCACTCCCCCATGACCCCGAGACGCTTAAACTCCGCCCTCTGAATATCAATGTATTTTTCGGCATAGGCCCTGCACGCCCTGCGGATTTCCACCAAGGACATTTGTTTTTTTTTATCTCCCAGCTGTTTATCGACGTTGTGCTCAATGGGCAGTCCGTGGCAGTCCCATCCCGGCACATAAACCGCATCAAAGCCCGACATCTGACGGGAGCGCACCACGATATCCTTTAAAATTTTGTTTAATGCCGTGCCGATATGAATATTGCCGTTGGCATAGGGCGGGCCGTCATGAAGAATGAAGGGTTTGCGGCCTTTGGACGCCGCTCGAACGGCATGGTAAAGGTCGTTTTTATCCCATTCGGCCAGCTGGCCGGGTTCCCGGGCAGCCAGGTTCGCTTTCATGGGGAACCCGGTCTGCGGTAGATTAAGGGTTTCTTTATAATCCATTGAACAAGACCCCCGAATACGGATTCAGATAAAATCCCGCTGCACTTATGCATCGCAGAGGATTATTCAAAAAAAGGCTAACTTATTTAAGGTAAAACAAGTAGACCTGTCAAGAAGGCCTGTCAAGGAAATTAGCGTGTGCGCGAATCGAGCCGTTCCCCATTTATCTTGACATTTGAGGGATGGCTGCCTATAGATTCGAAAAATCAGACTGGGAGAAACGCATGCGGGCCGTTGTTCAACGGGTGAAAAAAGCCGACGTAACCGTCGCGGATCATCGGATCAGCGAAATCGGACCGGGACTGATGGTGCTTCTGGGGGTGGCTGGAACCGACACTCCGGCCGATGCTCAATATCTTGCGGAAAAAATCGCCCACCTGCGGATATTTGAGGATAAAAACCGAAAAATGAACCGGTCGTTGATCGACACCGGCAAAGAGATGCTGGTGGTGTCCCAGTTCACGCTGCTCGCGGATTGCCGCAAAGGCAGACGGCCCTCCTTTGTGGCGGCCGCCCCTCCGGAAAAGGCCGAATCCCTCTACCTTGACTTTGTCGATCATGTCCGTAAAATGGGAATCGCCGTTCAAACCGGAATTTTTGGGGCCATGATGGATGTCTTTTTAATCAACGACGGACCCGTAACCATCATTGCAGAGAGCCCATGAGGACCGCAGCCCGACGCCATACGGTTGGGGTCGTTCTGATCCTTCTCATCCTGCCGCTCGGATCAATGGCCGGCGACGCCCAAGCCCCTTTCATGAAGATGGCCGGCCTTCTTGGGGAGAAGGACGCGGTCCTCATCGCAGACGCCAAGGGAGAGGTCCTTTTTGCCAAGAACGCCGGCAAGCCCTTGATCCCCGCATCCAGCCTAAAGGTGCTGACCGCCCTGGTCGCGATAAAGACCCTTGGAGAAGACTTCCGCTTTACAACGAAATTTTACATCGATGCCGATTCGAATTTGACCATCAAGGGATACGGCGACCCGCTGCTGATCTCGGAAAGCCTCAAACAGATCGCCGCGGTCATGAAAGACCGAACCCCAGCCATCAACGACCTGGTGCTCGACGACGATTTTTTCCAAAAACCCCTGACCATACCCGGTACCGCCGATCGTTCGGTCCAGCCCTATGACGCGCCCTGCGGCGCCCTTTGCGTCAATTTTAATACGGTCTCTTTCAAGTACGAAAACGGCGAATACGTCAGCGCCGAGCCCCAGACCCCCCTGCTCCCGCTCGCCATAAAACAGATTCGGGCTTCCGGCTTGACCGCCGGAAGGATTCTGCTCGCCGGCAGCGACGATGAAATCCTGGCCTACACCGGGGGCCTGTTTGAATTCTTCTTCAAGCAGGCCGGCATCCAAATTCGGGGGGAAATCCGGTCCGGCAGGGTTGATCGTACCAGGGATCAATTGATTTACACCTATGCTTCCGGGTTTAAACTCACCGAGGTCGTCTCCCGGCTTATTGAATATTCAAACAACTTCATCGCCAACCAGCTCCTGCTTGCAGCAGGGGCTGCGCGATTCGGGATGCCGGCCACCCTTGACAAAGGGATCCGCGCAGCCGAGGAATATGCGCGGACCTCCCTTGAAATAACGGACATGGTCATTGCCGAAGGCTCAGGCGTATCCAGAAAAAACCGAGTGTCCGCCCTCATGTTTTTAAAAATATTAAACGCCTTCAGCCCTTATCATGATCTGATGCGGCGCGAGGGGAATGAATACTATAAAACCGGAAGCCTTGCCGGCATCAACACCCGCATCGGGTTTATCGAAACAAAAAAAGGCGGATTGTACCGGTTCGTGGTGCTGCTCAACACGCCGGGCAAAAACATCGATCCGGTTATGGGGATGGTCCGGCGGGCTGTGGATTAAGACACGGGGACAATTTTCGGGGGTTCGCCGCTGCTGATAAAGGCATAGGCGTTGTGGTTGTGAATCGATTCAAAGTTCTCCACCTCCACCGCAAACCAGGTGATGTTCTTGTCCGCCTTGAGCTCAAGGGCGATATCGCGGACAATATCCTCGACAAACTTCGGGTTTTCATACCCCTTCTCGGTGATAAACTTCTCATCGCTGCGCTTCAGGACGGAAAACACATCAGAGGATGCCGAGCGTTCGACGATTTCGATCATGTCCTCCATCCATATAAACTTTTTAAACCGGGTGCTTAAATGAACCCGTCCCCGCTGGTTATGCGCACCCGCATCGCTGATTTCCTTGGAACACGGACAAACCGAGGATATCGGCACCACGACCTCGGAGACCAGGTCAATTTTCGAACCCGGGTGGATCGCACCGATCAGCCGGCAGGTGTAGTCCATCAGCCCTTTGGCACCGGTGACCGGCGCCGATTTTTCGATAAAATACGGAAAGGTCACCTCGATGTGCGCGGATGCGGCATTCAGGTGCTGCTTCATCTGGTTTAAAATATCGGAAAACGTTTTGAGGGAGATCATCGGCCGGAAAAGATGAAGCAGTTCCACAAACCGGCTCATGTGCGTTCCCTTGTATTCATGGGGAAGGTCCACGTACATGTTGATGGAAGCAATGGTGTGCTGCTCCCCCTGGGAACGGTCAAGCACGGTCACGGGATACCGCAACCCCTTGATGCCGACCTTGTTGATCGCCATATTGCGGTAATCCCGCTCATTCTGTATGTCTTTCATGCTGCGTTACTCCAAAAACCGGTGAACCCGGACGGGCGGATTCTTGGGTTTACCCGCCTAAAGCAAATATTCCGAATCCACGCGGCTTAGGGACCGAAAGATGTTTCCCTTTATTTTTCGATTGGTCTGATACAGCCGGTCCAGAAAGGTTTTGAGGGTGTGGCGCCGGGAGACCTTTGCATAGGGGCAGGGATTGATCAGCTCAGGAAAACCGTTTTTAGCGGCAAATCGCTGAATCCGGGCCTCATCCACAAACGCCAGGGGGCGGATGATCGTAAACCGGCCCTGGAACATGGATTGAACCGGCCTCATGGTGCTGATGGTTCCGGCATAGCAGATGTTCAAAAAAAAGGTCTCGATGATGTCGTCCTTGTGGTGGCCGAGGGCCACCTTGTTGCACCCGAGTTCATCGGCGATTTCAAACATCCGTTTCCGCCGCAGCCGCGAACATAAAAAACAGGGATTCTCCCGGTTGACGTCGCTGTTTGCCACAACCCCGTAATCGGTATGTTCAACCCGAAGGCTGATCCCGATTCGTTCAACCCATCGGCTCAGCTCCTCGGCATACCCGCCGTCAAAACCCGGGTCGATATACACGGCGGTCAGTTCATAGGCGATAGGAATCCTCAGCAACCGTTCCGCTAAAACCCATACCAGGGTCAGGCTGTCCTTGCCGCCGGAGAGCCCCACAAGGATCCGGTCGCCGTTTTCGATCATGTCATAGCGGTGAATCGCCTTTCCGACATCCCTGTTTAACGATTTACAGGTATAGTCCGGCATTGTTGATGAAAAGGGGTATCTGCGGTCATTCACCGTTTGGTTTGTC
The DNA here is from genome assembly GCA_964522535.1 of uncultured Desulfonema sp. GTDB lineage: Bacteria > Desulfobacterota > Desulfobacteria > Desulfobacterales > Desulfosalsimonadaceae > DYLE01. The sequence continues at coordinate 937 of CAZFWD010000281.1, read as the reverse complement.
TTCCTTGATAAATACCTTTCCCGCGGCGATTTCCCGCAAGGCAGTGACGACATCCTCATTGTCGGAGGATTTCACCAGCCGCACCCCCCCCTCCATCAGCTGACGCACCCGTTTGGTCGCAAGATGCACCAGCAAAAACCGGTTGGGGATCCGCTTCAAACAATCTTCAATGGTAACCCTTGCCATCTGATTCCTCCATAAACCAAAGTATGTTAAAATCCCGACCACTGCGCGTCTGAAAAACGGCGAGACGCGGTGGTTACAGGATATCAATCAACTCATAACTGCGTTTTCCGGCCGGGGCGCTGATCACGATCTCATCGCCGAGCCGCTTTCCCAGGATCGCCCGGCCAAGGGGGGATGCGATGGAAATCCTTCCCTGGGCGATGTCGGATTCATCGGGACCGACCAGTTGATAGACGGCCGCCTCACCGGTCTCGATGTTTTCAAGCCGAACCGTGGCTCCGAATAAGACAACCTCCCTGCTGGCATTCGCGGGATCAATCACCTCGGCCCTGGCCAGCTTGTACTCGAGCTCATTAATCCGGCCCTCCAGAAACCCCTGGCGCTCCTTTGCAGCGTGATACTCGGCGTTTTCCGAAAGGTCCCCGTGGGCCCTGGCCTCTTCAATCGCCTTGATGGTCTGCGGCCGGAGCACCTTTTTCAGATTTTCCAACTCCTTGCGCAGGCCCTCATACCCTTGTCGAGTGATGGGTATCTGGTCCGTCATCAGGCACCTGCGCCGTCTCGAATGTAGTTTACCACAAGGTCCCCCACCCCGCTGGTAGAATACCCCATTTTGCCGGCGGAAACTTCCCGAATGTCGTCACGAAGCGCCTTCATGACCGCTTTTTCCACCGCAGCCGCGGCCTGTTGTTCGCCGATGTTTTCCAGCAGCAACTGCGCGGCCAGAATGGCGGCGATCGGGTTGATCACC
>CAZFWD010000280.1:0-3672 GCA_964522535.1 uncultured Desulfonema sp. | reverse complement strand
CTTCCCCGGCGGCCCGGTCGGATGGATCACCTGCAGGCGATCCGTTTTTTTCTTTTTCACCACGCTGCGGTGCGACCCGCTTGGCACCGCGGCTTCGGGCAGGATATTCAACAGCTTGATACACGCCATGCCAAAAACGAACCCGCCGATATGCGCCCACCAGGCGATGCCCGCCACGTGGGCATCCCTTGCGGTCGCCTGGAGTACCTGAATCACAAACCACAGCCCGAGGAAAAAAAATGCCGGAATCTCGATCAGCCATGGAAAGATGAATACCGGAATCAAAGTCAATATTCTGGATTTCGGGTATAGCGCCAGGTATGCGCCCATGACGCCCGCGATGGCCCCGCTGGCACCGATTGTCGGCACTGTCGAATGAAGGTTCAGCGCCAGATGCAAAAGCCCTGAGCTGATTCCCGCAGACAGGTAAAAAATAAAATAGTAAAAAGACCCCAGCCGGTCCTCGACATTATCCCCAAAGATATACAAAAACCAGATATTGCCCAGAATATGCCAGAACCCCCCATGCAGAAACATAAAGGAGACGAGTGAAAAAAGCTGCTGGCCGAGGGTAAAGTATGCGGCGACGTGAGGATCGGAGTAGCGGACGGGCACCAGACCATAGGTATAGATAAACGCGCCGATCCCCGCGCCCTGAGCGGCCTGAATCAGATACACAACGGCATTGATCCCGATCAGGGTGTAATTGACGACCGGATAACCTTTTGAAGGTATGGTATCACGAAGCGGAATCATTCACTCTGAAAAGAATAAGGGTTCAGTTTAATGCGCGCTGGTTTAGCGCACACCGGTCATTCGGGATATCGTCATGCTGATGTCGACAAAAACCGCCGCGTGCGTCAGGGCGCCGACCGAAATGATATCTACGCCGGCGTCCGCGATCATGGCCAGGTTGTCGATATTCACCCTTCCGGAAACCTCGATGACCGCCCGCCGGTTGATGATCACAACCGCCGCACGGATCTCCTCCAGGCCCATGTTGTCCAGCATGATGACATCCGCGCCCGCCGCAACGGCCTCCCTGACCTGCGATAGACTCGAAACCTCAACCTCGATCTTCATCAGATGAGAAGCCTGTTTTCGAACGGCCTCAACCGCGGGTTGAATTCCGCCGCAGGCCGCGATATGGTTGTCCTTGATCAACACCCCGTCGTATAACCCCATGCGATGGTTATGGGCACCGCCGATCCGCACGGCATATTTTTCAAGAACACGCCAGCCGGGAACCGTTTTCCGGGTATCCACCAGACGGACATTTTTGTTTTTGATTTTATTCGCGTAGCGCCGGACATGCGTTGCGATTCCGGACATCCGCTGAAGGAAATTCAAGGCGGTCCGCTCCGCGGTCAGCAGAACACGGACCGGGCAGACCACCTCCGCAACCACCCCTTGCGGCGCAACGGCATCCCCATCCTTGAAGGCCGAAAAAAATTCAACGCCAGGATCGAATTTCGCAAACACCCTTTCGGCCACATCAATCCCGGCCAAAACGATCTCTTCTTTGGCGGTGATCCTGCCCTTCCCCTTCGCATCTAAGCCTGACAAACACCCGCTCGTGACATCGCCGGACCCGACATCCTCGCTGATCGCAAGATCAATGAGATGGTCGACGCAGCCGCGCATGATGAAATTTCTGCTTGAAGCGTTCATGGATTACCCGTTGGTTAACGTCCTGATGCGATCAAGGTTGACCGTCAACTTGTCTTTTTTTTCAAGGCCGGCCTGGTATTGCTGCCTTGTTTTTTCAATCACGTGTTCCGGCGCCTTGTTCATAAAATCCGGATTAGCCAATTTTTTTGAAAATTTTTCAATCTCGATATCAAGCTTTTCAATCTCTTTTTCCAGCCGAAGGGCCTCCTGCGCAAAATCAATGACGCCCTCGAGCAGCACCGATATCTCCGCTTCACCGGCAATCACCGTCACAGAGGCTTTCGGCTTGTTGCCGGAAGCCTCAACGACGAAAGATTGAAGCCTAGCCAAATTTAGAATAAAGTCCTTGTTCTGTGCGACCGCAAACCTGGTTCTTTCATCCGCGGACTGGACACGCACGTCAAGCGGCAGGGAAGGCGCGATATTCATCTCGCTTCTCACATTCCGAATGCCGTTGATCACCCCCATGATCCATCCCATCTCCTCTTCCGCTTTCGAATCCGGGACAATTAAATCATAATCGAGGTTATCGGAGGGGAATACCGCCTTCATGATCGACCCCTCGGTCCCGGGAAGTTTATGCCAGATCTCCTCGGATACAAACGGAATAAACGGATGAAGCAGAACAAGGGTATCCCGCAGAACTCGCCACAACACGCTCAGGGCGGTTTCCCGGCCGGCGTCGCCCTTCTTGCCATACAGGGCCGGCTTAATAAACTCAAGGTACCAGTCACAGAACTCGTGCCAGACAAACCGGTACATCTCTCCGGCCGCATCATTAAACCGGTAGGCATCCAGGGCGCCGGAAACATTTTGGGTGACGGTTTTCAGCCTGGAGAGTATCCACCGGTCCGGGAGTGAAAGCGCGCCGGGATTCAGCTCCGGATGCGCTTCTGTTATATGCATGAAGGAAAAACGGGCGGCATTCCAGAGCTTATTGATGAAATTGCGGTAACCTTCGATCCGCTTTTCGGACAGCTTGATATCCCTTCCCTGGGCCGCAAACGCCGCCAGGGTGAACCGCAGAGCGTCGGTGCCGTATTTTTCGATGACATTCGTCGGATCGATCACGTTGCCGGAGGACTTGCTCATTTTTTTGCCGGTTTCATCCCGCACCAGGGCATGAACGTAGACATCCCGGAACGGCACCTCATTCATAAAGTGCAGCCCCATCATCATCATTCGGGCCACCCAGAAAAACAAAATATCAAACCCGGTGACCAGCACCGCGGTGGGATAAAACCTTTCAAGCAGCGGGGTCTGGTCCGGCCACCCCATGGTTGAAAACGGCCAGAGCGCGGAGCTGAACCAGGTATCCAGCACATCCGGGTCCTGAATCAATTGATCCGCCTTGCAGAACGGACAGGTCTTCGGCGCATCCATGGCCACGATGATTCGGTTGCAGGCCTGACAGGTCCAGGCCGGAATGGGATGGCCCCACCAGATCTGGCGCGAGATGCACCAGTCACGGATGTTTTCCATCCACTTGGCGTAGTCGTTTTTCCATTTTTCCGGAATAATCCGGGTCCTGCCGGCGTTTATGGCGGACACCGCTTTTTCGGCAAGCGGTCCGGTCCGGACAAACCATTGCCGCGACAGGTTGGGCTCCACCACGGTGGCGCACCGGTAACAATGCCCTACGCTGTGGCGGTATCCTTCGATTTTTTCCAGAAGCCCGTCGGCCTTAAGCTCCGCAACAACGGCCTCCCGGCATGCAAACCGGTCAAGCCCTTCGTATTTACCGGCCTCCGGTGTCATTCGACCGTCATCCCCGATCACCTTCAGACTGGGGAGGTGATGAAGACGGCCGATCTCAAAGTCATTGGGGTCATGCGCCGGGGTGACCTTCAGGGCACCGGTCCCAAAGGTTACATCCACATACCGGTCTGCAATGACCGGAATGGTCCTGCCGGTAAGCGGCAGCGCCACTTCCTTGCCGATCCTCTTTGTGTAACGCTCATCCTCGGGATGGACCGCCACCGCGGTATCCCCCAGCATGGT
>CAZFWD010000279.1:0-4401 GCA_964522535.1 uncultured Desulfonema sp. | reverse complement strand
TGATGATCCGGTGCTGAACGGGCTGATCGAAAAGGCCGTGACAAACAATCTCGATCTCAGAACCGCCGAGGCACGTCTTCGCCAGGCGCGCGCGAAGCGGTCGGTGGCGCAGTCAAACCTTTTCCCCGTTCTAGACGCCTCCGGTTCGGTGATGCGATCCGGTGAGGGCGACGATTCCACAACCGATTCAAGCCGGACGATGCACACAGCGGGCTTCGACGCCGGATGGGAGCTCGATCTGTTCGGCGGCGTCCGCCGGTCTGTTGAAGCGGCTGAGGCTGACCTTCAGGCCAGCCGGGAGAATGTCCATGATGTACTCGTGTCCCTGACGGCCGAGGTCGCCATCAACTACCTTGATCTGCGCACCTCCCAGGCCAGACTGAGGGTCGCCGGGCAGAACCTGAAGATGCAGGAGGATACCCATCAGCTTCAACAGTATCGCCTGATCGCCGGTTTAAGCGACGCGCTTGCCGTGGCCCAGGCGCGTTCAAACATGGAAAACACGCGTTCCAGCATACCGACCCTGCGCGCCCAGGTGGAGGCGTCCAAAAACCGGCTGGCGGTGCTTCTGGGGGAGCGGCCGGGGCGTCTGCATGAAACCCTTGATGCGTATATTCCTGTGCCGGTGGTTCCCCTTGAGGTGGCCGTAGGGGTTCCCGCCGATGTCCTGCGGCGGCGTCCGGATATCCGCATGGCGGAACATGACGTTGCGGCGCAGACCGCCCGGGTCGGCGCGGCCCTTTCCGATCTATACCCCAAGTTCTACTTAAACGGCGCCATCGGGTACGAATCCCTCTCTTCGGGGAATCTGCTGACCGCTGATTCCCTGGTCTGGAACTACGGCCCGCGGGTCACCTGGCCGGTTTTTCACGGCAACGCCATTCGGGCCAATATCGAGGTGCAGTCCGCCCTGCAGGAAGAAGCGCTTATTCGATATGAATCCGCGGTGCTTGCCGCCCTGGAAGAGGTGGAGGACGCCCTGTCGGCCTATGTCGAGGAGCAGATCAGAAGGGCGTCGCTGCATGAGGCCGCGGCTGCGGCTCGGGATGCCGCGGATTTTGCGCAAAACAACTATGACGCCGGGGTGATCGATTTTGATACGGTGCTCGATGCCCAGCGCACCCTGCTGTCGTATCAGGACGCCCTTGTCCAGAGCGAGGCCTCGGTGATCATCAACCTGGTACGGCTGTACAAGGCCCTGGGCGGCGGCTGGGCCCCTCTGGGATCGGCCTCTTGAACTTAAATGCGACTTACGGAGACATAAACCATGGTCCCGAGGACAAACCCTGACACCGATATCAAACAGGCCCTGGGGATCGAGGCCTTCTCAAGCAAAAAACGAACCCTCAAGCGGTTTTTGTACTGGGGAGGGGCGGCGATCATCCTCTTCGCTCTCCTGCTCTTCTGGAGCCTTCGCAACGGGGGTTCCGAGCTCATTCGATACGAGACCCAGAATGCCGTTTCAGGCGATTTGACCATCACCGTATCGGCCACCGGCAACCTGGAGCCGACCAACCAGGTGGATGTGAGCAGTGAGCTCTCCGGAATTATTGAGACCGTTTCGGTGGACGACAATGATCATGTGACGGTGAACCAGGAGCTGGCGCGCCTCGATACCGACAAGCTTAACGCGGATGTCAAGAAATACCGGGCCGCCCTGGAGGCTGCCCGCGCTCAGGTGTTGCAGGCGCAAGCGACCCTGAGGGACAGCCGGGCCGAGTTTGAGCGGCTTCGACACGCCCATGACTTAAGCGGCGGAAAGGTCCCCTCAGCCTACACCCTGGAATCCGCCGAGGCCAAATTTTCGAAGGCCCAGGCCGATGTGGCCAGCGCGCAGGCCCAGGTCATGCAGGCCAAAGCGGTACTTGAATATGCGGAAACCGACCTGGCCAAGGCGGTGATCCGTTCCTCCATTAACGGCATTGTGCTGAGTCGGGACGCGGAGCCGGGCCAGACCGTCGCCGCCTCGCTGCAGGCGCCCATTCTGTTCACCCTGGCCGAAGACCTCTCACGCATGGAACTCCGCGTTGATGTGGATGAAGCCGATGTGGGACAGGTCAAGGCGGGGCAGGAGGCGACGTTTACCGTGGATGCTTATCCCGACCATGTTTTCCCCGCGCGCATCACCCGGGTGAGATACGGCGCCCAGAACACGGACGGGGTTGTCACCTATGAAGCCGTGCTGGAGGTAAACAACAAAGCGCTTCTGCTGAGGCCGGGCATGACGGCCACCGCCGATATCACGGTGGCCCGAGTCGATGACGCCGTTCTGGTGCCGAACGCGGCGCTTCGCTTCAGTCCTTCGGTAACGGACGCGGAAGACACGGAAAAAAAGGAGACAAAGACCAGCGTGACGAGCCGGCTGTTTCCCAGGCCCCCGCGTTCCGCGCGCACCTCATCGAATCAATCTTCCATTAAAACCGCAGGCGGCGAGCAGCAGGTCTGGACCCTGAATGGCCAAACGCCGACTCCGATCAAGGTCACCACCGGGCTGAGCGACGGCATCAAGACCGAGCTTACCAGCGGAAACATCGCGCCGAATACGCCGCTTGTGATCGGTGTGACGCATGTAAAAAAATGATAATGCAGGCGACCTCTCAAAAAACAGCCCACACCCTCATCGAGCTTGAAGCCATCACCAAGGTATACGGCACCGGCAGCGTGGCCATGCATGCGCTTCGGGGTATCGACCTGTCCATCGCAAAAAGGGAGTTTGTGGCCGTTATGGGACCCAGCGGGTCGGGCAAGTCCACCTGCATGAATATTCTCGGCTGCCTGGACCTGCCGAGTTCAGGGTCTTACCGGTTCAACGGGGTGAAGGTGGAAAAGCTCACCCGGGACCAGCGGGCGCGCCTGCGCAGACACTACCTGGGTTTTGTGTTTCAGGGATTTAATCTGTTGAACCGCACCTCGGCCCTGGAGAATGTGGAACTCCCCCTGATCTATCGAGGGGTTCCCGCACGGCAGCGGCATCAAAGCGCCCGCGAGACACTTGCTTCGGTGGGCCTTGCCGGATGGGAAAGACATACCCCGGGTGAGCTTTCCGGCGGACAGCAGCAGCGGGTCGCCATCGCCCGGGCCATGGTGATCGCGCCCGAGGTGCTCATGGCGGATGAACCCACCGGGAACCTGGATTCGTCCACCAGCCGCGAAATCATGGAGCTTCTGGTTTCCTTAAACGCCGAACAGGGGATTACCGTCGTCATGGTCACCCATGAAACCGAAATGGCGGGCTACGCTCAGCGCGTGATTCACTTTCGTGACGGCCGCATCGACACCGAAAAACAAAACGGAGGGCGGATCTCATGATCTGGGAGACGATTCTGCTTGCCTTTCGAGCCATTCGGCGGAATGTCCTTCGCTCGTCGCTCACCATTCTCGGGATTGTCATCGGGGTGGCCGCGGTCATCACCATGGTCACCCTGGGGGGCGGCGCCACCGCCCAGGTACAAAAAGAGATTTCCAGCCTCGGCAGCAACATGCTTTCGGTGAGGCCGGGTCAGTGGTTTCGAGGCCCCGGCGGGATCCGCACGGCCGCGAATGATTTTGACATCGAAGACGTCAAGGCCATCCGCCGGGAGGTCTTCGGGCTGGAGGCCGTGGCGCCCACCGCTTCCAAAATGGCGCAGGCCATCTACGGAAACAACAACTGGTCCACCTCGGTCATCGGGGTCACCAATGACTACCTTCAGGTAAGGGATCTGTCTCTTCTTACCGGAAGGGAATTCACGCCAGGGGAACTGCGCTCCGGTAAAACCGTCTGCATGATCGGAACCACGGTACAGAATGAAATCTTCGGCGATCAGCCTGCCATCGGCGAAAGGATACGGTTGAACCGGCTTTCCTGCCAGGTTATCGGCATTCTTGAGTCAAAAGGTCAGTCCAGCTTTGGACAGGATCAGGACGACCTGATCCTTATCCCGCTGCGGGCTTTCCAACGGCGGATTCAGGGGGACACGGATATCAAGGCCATCTATGTGTCGGCCCTGGACGGGGTATCCACCACCACGGTCAAAGAGGAGATCGAAAAACTGATGCGCATTCGGCGAAGGATCCTGCCGGGTCAGGATGATGATTTCCGCGTGTTCGATATGCAGGAGATCGTCGGCGCCATGACCAGCACCACCCGGGTGCTTACCGCCCTGCTGGGCGCCGTGGCCGCGGTAAGCCTTCTGGTGGGCGGTATCGGGATCATGAACATCATGCTGGTCTCGGTGACGGAACGCACCCGGGAGATCGGCACCCGGCTGGCCATCGGGGCTCTGGAACGCGAGGTGCTTCTTCAGTTTCTCATCGAGGCCGTGGTGTTGTCCTCCTTCGGCGGGATTTTCGGCATTATTTTAGGGCTGGTCGCGGCGGCGGCCGGGGGCGGCCCCCCCCCCCGGGGGCCCCGCTTTTTTT
>CAZFWD010000278.1:0-6090 GCA_964522535.1 uncultured Desulfonema sp. | reverse complement strand
CCTGGATCTCAAGATCGATGTACATTTCCGGGTCGTCAAGGAGTTTTGTTCCGTCAAGGACAACGGTTCCGTCCCGGCTCACCCCTTTGAGGTATTTTGCCCGGATTCCCGTCAGGGTGGGGAGCGAAGGTTGAATGGCGTCCTCGCGGATCTGTTTGAGGCCGATGATCCTGTCCGTCAGAATCCCGAATTCCATTTTCTTAGATGCCAGGATAATAACCTGGGGCTGACCTGCGGGTTCCTGCGAAGCAAGATCGAAGAATGTTTTCAGATCGACGATGGATACGATTTTTCCCCGCACATTGATGATCCCCCTGATGAACCCCGGGGTGCCCGGAAGAAAGGTCGGCCGGCTCAAGGGATGGATCATGCGAATATGCGCCAGTTCGATCCCGTAAGACTCCTGGGCTATTTTAAATTCCAGGATATTCAGCCCCTCCGCTCCATCTCTTTTGATTTTTAAGGGTTTTGCAAGCCGTTTGGCACGGTCTTTTAAAACCTGTTCCGTTTTTTTGTTTTCCGGAAGATACCCTCTCATTTTTACACCATTCGATTTTCGAGGATCATTTTTTGAATCGTTTCGATAAACCCTTTGACGGTAATCCCTTCGGCATAGGGAAGGAGTTCATCGGGGTCTTTGGCGCTCAGCAGGGATAAAGCGGTTTTGAGGCTTTTTTTGGCATCCTGCGTTTTTTTTCCCTGGAGCAGCAGCATTCCCAGGGTAAAATGCGCCATGACAAATTCCGGGTTAAGGTAAAGGGCCCGCTTCAACTGCCGTATGGCGGCGCCGGCGTCGCCCAGGGCCTGAGAAATCGTAGACTGCAGAAAATACGCCTCCGGGTTGAGCTTCTGGGCGTCAATCGCCTGCTCGCAAACCTTTTTGGCCTTTTCAAGTTCGCCCAGGTTGGCGTAAGACCTGGCCAGCAAAATCAAAGCATCTCCTTTTAATAGAAACCGGTTTTTTGACTGTTTGCTTTCCTCCAGGAGCTTGGAAAGCTCTGCCGCAGACTGCCTGTAGTCGCCCTTTTCATAATTTTTTAGGGCCGCCTGATAGGCCTCGGAATTCGCGCTTTCGCCAAGGGGGCCGACGGCCTGATCCCCAGGGCCGTTTGCGGCATCCCTGGTCTCGAAGGGGAATCCGCCGGCAGGGGGTTTTCTTTTTTTATCCTGTTTTACGCTCAAGGGAAAGTCCGGTTTTTTAAGCCTTGCTTTGGCGGTTTTTTGGTGAAAAAGGGTGTTTGCCAGTTTTACGCTCACCATTTGCGGGGATTGAACAAACCCGGACTCGGCAGGCCCTGTAATCAGCCATCCGTTTTCATCGAGTTTGCCGATGAGTTTTTGAAGCGCGTTGTTTCTGCTCTGGTCGTTGAAATACATCAGCACGTTGCGGCAGAGGATGATATCCGCGGAGCCCAGAAGATCAAACTGGAGCGCGTAGCGTTTATCCATGAGGTTAAGCCGGGCGAACCGGACCTTTTGTCGAATCCGTTTCACAAGTTCGAAACGGCGGTGCCCGGTCTCTATGAAGTATTCCTTCAGGAGGGGTTGGGGGGTCTCCCGAAGGGACCAGTGGCTGTAAACCCCCATTTCTGCTTTTTCCAGAAAAAAAGGGTTGATGTCGGTACCGAGGATATTAATCTCCCATCCCGTAATCCCGGGAAACATCTGGTCGATCACAATGGCAATGGAGTAGGGCTCTTCACCGGTGGCGCAACCTGCGCTCCAGATGTTGATTTTTTTATTCTTCGATTTGGGCGTTTGAATAAATCCCCGAATGATCCGATCCCCCAGCACCTGAAAAAGGTTTTTATCACGGAAAAAATAGGTCTCACCGATGGTGAGAAAGCCCACGAGGGTATCCATGGTTCTCTCCGTCGGGGCGGATGAGAGAAGATGGGATGTAAAATCAGATGCGCCATACCCCAGGGCCTGGGCCGCGAGGTTCACCCCCTTGCTGAGGGTCTTCCATTTTTTTTTCGGGAAGTGAAGACCGGTATGCTCAAGGATGAAACGGCTGAGGTCTTGAAGCTGGTTTTCCGGGTCTTGAGGCGTCATGGCCGCTCTTTGTCGGGGTTTGCCTGATTCACCATATCCGCTACGATCTGCTCGGGAAATAGGGTATTGATGTCATAAATCAAAACCATAATTTCGTTTAACCGCGCCACCCCCCTGATGTAGCGCTCTGTGTTGGGGAAAATATTTTCGGGCGGTTTGCAGGCATGCGGGGGTAAATCCATAATGCCTGTTATGGCATCCACGAAAAAAGTGATGGCGTATGCCGATGCCTCGGCGATCACCACCCGGTCTGAGAGCGCAATATTTTTTTTGCGAAGCCCAAGCTGTTTTCGAATGTTTAAGACCGGAATAATTTCCCCCGCCACGTTGATGAGGCCGGTCAGCAGCTCCGGCGCCTCGCTCAGGTAGATCGGTTGAACCGCCCGTATGACATGTTTTACGGAGGTGACGGATATCGCATAGAACTAGTCGTCGAGCCTGAATATGAGATGGGCGTTTATCGTCATTTCCCGGGCTGGTTGAACCGTAACGGTTGATTTTTTATTTTTGCGCAAATTCGTTATTTTTGCGTGATTCTAAAATATTGCCGGTTTTTTTTCAAGATAAACATCAAAAGGATGGAAAAGGGCATTGTTTCTGCCCGAAAGCCGTCTCAGAAGGCGGCATATTCACGAGTTTTATCTTGACACCGGTTGAAAAATTTAGGAATTAAATCATAAATAATTAAAAATCAGAATATTAGAGATCAACTGAGTGATCCTGAATCCGGTGGGCGCAGGGATTTTTTCATGAGAAAGGGGTTTCGCATAACATTGGTGATCCGGCTGCTGGGTCTTTTGACCCTGTCGGCGGTTACGGGCGCTTCGGTCTGGGCAAGCCCGCACCAGCGCATTCTTGTGGATCAGGCGGGCAGGTCGGTAGCGGTGCCGGTCGCGCCGGAACGGGTGGTGGCCCTGGCACCGAACATCACGGAGATCGTTTACGCGCTGGGCTGCCAGGACCGCCTTCAAGGGGTCACCACCTACAGCAACTATCCGGAACCGGCCGCTCATCTGCCAAAGGTCGGATCGTATCTCTATCCGGATATCGAAAAAATTCTCTCCCTTCAGCCCGATCTTTGCATCGCCGTGAAGGACGGAAACCCCAAGGCCGCGGTGGAGCGGCTGGAGACGTTGGGTATTTCCGTGTATGCCGTGAATCCCAGAGGGATTGATTCCGTTATTGATGCGATGATCGACATCGGCGGGCTGTTGAATGCTTCGGCATCCGCGCAGAAACTGGCGCAGGAGCTGCGTTCGCGGATCGCCCGCGTGGAGAAGCGGGTTGCATTGGCGGCTTGCCGGCCGAGGGTTTTTTTCCAGATCGGGGTCTCCCCCATCGTTTCGGTGGGGGCGAACACCTATGCCGGCGAATTGATCGCCAGGGCAGGGGGGGTGAACATCGCCCGGGATCAGTCCGCCTATCCGCGGTTTTCCATCGAAGAGGTCCTGATTCGATCGCCGGAGATCATTATCATTTCCTCCATGGAAAGGGGGGAGGCCTTTGAACGGGTAAAGGCCGAATGGAAACAGTGGCCGCAGATACCGGCGGTAAAGCAGGGCCGGATTCACCTGGTCGATTCCGACCTGTTTGACCGGCCCTCGCCCCGGCTGGCCGACAGCCTGGAGCTGCTGGCGCGGCTGATTCATCCTGAACTGTTCAACGATTAGGGCATGCCCATGTCCCATGTGGTCAAGCGGATTATTCGAATCTCGGTGACCCTGCTTCTGCTTCTTGCGGCAGCCATGATGCTCGGTCTGCTCTGGGGGTCTTCCGGAAGGCGGATCGGATCGATCGCCGATGTGGTAAGGCAGATGGGGGATCCGGATTCCCTGGTTTATACCATCATCTGGGGGGTGCGCTTTCCACGGGTGCTCACGGCCGCGCTGGTGGGCGCGGCGCTCTCCCTGGCCGGCCTGGTGTTCCAGGCGCTTTTGCGAAACCCCCTTGCGGAGCCGTATATCCTCGGAATTTCCGGAGGGGCCGCCATCGGCGCCATTGCCGGAATCCTTTTGAACCTCTCCCGCTTTTTCGGGGTGGGGCTTTTTGCATTTCTGGGAGGCATGTCCACCCTCCTGCTGGTACTTTTTATTTCGGGCAACCGGTCGATTATCCGGAAGGAGTCCATTCTACTGTCCGGCGTGATGATCAACGCCTTCTGCGCAGCGGTGATCATGTTTCTGATATCCCTTACCCAGGATGCCAGGATCCACTCCATCATGTTCTGGCTGATGGGGGACCTTTCTTCAGCCGGCGGGAAAGAGGCGGTCCTGCTGGCGCTTGGGGTGGTTCCCTGTTTTGTGCTGATCTTCTGGAAGTCGAACCCCATGAACCTGCTGCTCATGGGAAGGGAAATGGCCCAATCCCTGGGTGTCAACGTGAAAGCCCTTACCGTGCTTCTTCTGATCCTCGCGTCGTTTATGGTGAGCGCGACGGTCTGCTACTGCGGGCTGATCGGGTTCGTGGGACTGGTGATTCCGCACCTGTTTCGACTGATCCTGGGCCCGGACCATCGGGTGATGGTGCCGGCCTGTATTTTCGGGGGCGGGGCCTACCTGGTGCTGTGCGATCTCTTGGCGCGAACCCTGCCCCGTCAGGGGGAGATGCCGGCCGGGGTGATCACCGCGATGATCGGGGCGCCGGTGTTCATTTTTTTATTGAAGAGGTTCGGGCGATGAGCGCGGCGGTGGAGGTTCAGGGACTGTGTTGCGCCTACGAAGATTTTGCGGTATTAAGCGATCTGTCCTTTCGCGTGAGGAAAGGGGAATTTTTTATTGTGATCGGCCCGAACGGTTCCGGCAAGTCCACATTGATGAAGGCGATGGCCGGGCTGCTGAGGCCCAAGCAGGGACAAATCAGCATCATGGACCGGCCGATCGGCCGATACTCTCGAAAGACCCTGGCGCGTTCCATCGCCTATCTGCCCCAGCTTGCCGGCCTGGATTTTCCGTTTCGGGTTTTTGACGTGGTGCTCTTCGGCAGGTCACCGCACCTGGGAAGCTTCGGCATCGCCTCAAAAAAGGATGTCGATCTGGCCCGGCAGGCCATGGTGTTTACCCATGTGGAGCGTTTTTCCCATCGCCGTCTGGACCGGTTGAGCGGCGGGGAACGCCAGAGGGTGTTCATCGCCCGGGCGATCTGCCAGGAGCCGGAGATTATTATTTTAGATGAACCTACCGCTTCACTGGATATCGCCCATCAGCTTCGGATCATGGACATGATGGAGAGAATGAAGGCCGAGAAAAAGGTCACGGTTATCATGGTCTCCCATGACATCAACCTGGCCGCCATGTATGCCGACACCCTGATGCTGATCAACCAAGGACGGCTGGTGACCTACGGCCCGCCCCAGGATGTTTTGACCTATGAAACACTTGAAGCGGCTTACGGCTGTTCGCTGCTGGTGGATGACAATCCCCTGGGAAACCAGCCCCGGGTGACCCCGGTGCCGGGGCGCTACCTCAAAACCGAAACTCTGCAAAAGCCTTGAGAAAGGTTTTGTAGGCCGAATTTTTTTGTCAACCTTATTCCTGCGTGAGCTTTTTGAGGCTGTTTTTCGCAAATTCGATGTCCGGATCGAGATTCAAGGCGATCCGGTAATAGGCGATGGCGTTATCCGTATCCCCCATGTCCCGGTAGTTTGAGGCGATATTGGCGTAATCGATGGCCGACGCCGGGTTGAGCCGGATGACCTGCTTAAAGCAGGCGATGGAATCCTCGTGCTGCTTGAGCTTGAAATGACAAAACCCCATCAGGTTGTGAAGGTCGGTCCGGTCTGAATCTATGGCAATTCCTTTTTTAAGCACTCCGATGGCGGCCGAATACTCGCCCATCTCCTTGAGGCAGGTTCCCATGTAGGAATAGATGCTGGGCATATCTTGGGGATGCGGGTTTTGCTCAAGCGCCCGCGCAAAATGAGCGCAGGCGGTCTTTGGATCATCGAGGCCGAGATAACAGGCGCCGAGGTAGAACCGGGTGTAGTACCTTTCCGGAATGATCTTGTCGATCCTCATCAGTTCGCAGATGGCATCTTTG
>CAZFWD010000277.1:0-4313 GCA_964522535.1 uncultured Desulfonema sp. | reverse complement strand
CTCACGGCGGGCGGATTTGCATCCTGTCCTTCCATTCCCTGGAGGACCGGATCGTCAAGCATCGGCTTAAGGAACTGGCGCAAGGCTGCATCTGCCCTTCGGATTTTCCTCAATGTGTTTGCGGCCGAAAGAAAAAGCTGCGTGTGCTGACCCGCAAGGCGGTCCGGCCGGCTGCCCGCGAGATCGCCCAAAACCCGCTGGCCAGGAGTTCCCGGTTGCGGGCCGGGGAAAGGCTGAAGGAGGAAAACGAGCCGGGCGCTCATCATGAGCGTGGAGAAACCCGGGAAACAGCCGTTTGATCATCAACAAAGGGGGGGATGCCGAATGAAGCCGCTAAAGATTATTTTTTTAATCATGCTGATGGCTTTGATTTTTGTTTTGGGCTGGTTCAATCCGGTCAGCACCGTGGGCCGCTTGACCCTGCCGGAGGAGTGTTACCGGTACTGCCTGAAGCGGGTCGCTTCCGATGCCGCCGGGGATCACGCCGTTGAGACGCTGAATGGATTCCACAGGCATCGCATGTTCGCGGAGATTCCGGCCGAAATCCGGTGCGAATGATTTGTCCATGAAGTCAAACAGAAAAACCGGAAAACATGGGCTTACCCCGGCCCTGGTGGGTACGGGCATTTTTGTTCTGGTTCTGTTTATGGCGGAGTTTTTTTTTCAGACCTGGTGCGGGGTGCAGTGCATTCGAACCGGTTATGAACTGACGCGGGTTGAAACAGAGCATCGGAACCTGCTGGCGATGCAGAAGAATTTAAAAATCGAGTGGGTCAGACTGAAATCCCCGGAGGTGCTGGGCCGGGTCGCCGGCGAGCGGTTCGGGCTGACCATCCCCGCACCGGACCAGATTGTGGTGGTCCCATGATCTCCACCGCCAATGCCAAGCTTCGAATCGTGCGGCGGAACCGCCGAATCCTTTTTATCGGAGGGGTGTTTACGGTTTTATATATCATCATCGGGGTGAAGGCGGTTTATTTGCAGGTCATTGAGGATGCCGCCCTGTCCAAACGAGCGCTGCAGGAGTATCAGCGGGACATTACCTGCACGGGCAGGCGGGGGACCATTTATGATGTGAAACACCGGGAGCTGGTGCTGAGCACGGACGTCGTTTCCATCGGCGCCCATCCCGCAAAAATAGAGGACAAGCATAAAGCGGCTGAAGCGGTGGCCCACGAGCTGGGAACCGATCAGCGTTCGGTATACAACCGGCTCATGTCCCGCCGGCCGTTTGTCTGGATCGACCGGGACGTTCCGCCTGCCGCCGCTGCGTCCGTCAGGTCTTTAGGATATTTGGGGCTGGAGTATTTTCCGTCGTACTGCCGGGTATATCCGAATCGCATGCTGGCGGCCCAGGTGCTTGGTTTTTCCGGTGTTGACGGCAATGGTCTGGAGGGGATCGAATACTATTACGACGATTACCTGAAGGGAAACCCCCATCAATGGAGAATCATCAAAGACGCCCTGGGGCGTATTTTTGAGCAGCATGAGGCCCAGGCCTGCGCCCTGGGGTATGAAGGAAAGAACCTGATTTTAACCCTTGACAGTACCATTCAGTATATCACGGAGAAAGCCCTGAAACGGGCGGTTGAGGAGAACAACGCCAAATCGGGCATCGCCGTGGTGATGGTCCCCGCCACCGGTGAGGTGCGGGCCATGGTCAATTATCCCGCCTTTAATCCCAATTCTTTCAGCCTGTTCTCAAAAGAGAGCTGGCGCAATCGCGCCATCACCGACCCTTTTGAACCCGGATCGACCCTGAAGGTGTTTCTGGTCGCCGCAGCCCTGGAATCCGGAAAATGCAGTCCCGAACAAATGGTTTACTGCGAAAAGGGGCAGTTTCGAATCGGGGGCAATGTGATTCATGACACCCATCCTTACGAAAATCTGACCCTGAGGGAGGTCGTCAAGTATTCCAGCAATATCGGTGCGGCAAAGGTCGCGGAGATTATCGGCCCCGAGACATTGTATCAGACCCTTGTAAACTTCGGGTTCGGTGAAAAGACCGGGATCGACTGCCCCGGGGAGACTACCGGCAGCCTGCGGGACTGGCGGCAATGGAAGAAAATCGATCATGCGACCATCGCCTTCGGGCAGGGGGTGTCGGTTTCCGCCATTTCGCTGCTCACGGCCGTATCCGCCATCGCCAACGACGGGGTGCTGATGAAACCCCGCATGGTCAAGGCGATCATCGACAAAAACGGCGCGGTGGTCAAAAGCTTCGGACCTACGGAGATCCGCAAGGTGGTTTCCCCGGAAACCGCCCGGGTTCTACAAGAGATGATGCGCGCTGCGACCGATTCAGACGGGACCGGAGTCAACGCGGTTCCTCCCGGATATACGGTTTGCGGGAAAACCGGGACCGCCCAGAAGATCAACCCCGACGGGACCTACCGGGACTGTGAATACAACGGGCTCTTCGTCGGGTTTGCGCCGGCGGATTCCCCAAGGCTGGCGGTGCTGGTGGTGGTCAACGAGCCCCAGCGGCATCACTACGGAGGCGTGGTCGCGGCGCCGGCGTTTCGGGAAATCATCCATGAAACCTTCAACTATATAGGAATCCCGCCGCTCAGAGAGAGCCGCGAAGGGGGCGCATGAAGCTTTCGAACCTGATCGCGGCGATTGAACCGTTTCTCATCGGGGGCTCGGACCGGGGCCCCGCGCCGCTGGCGGTGGATCATGATATTACCTCCATCCATTACCGCTCAAATGACGTCAAGCCCGGCGGTCTTTTTGTCGCGCTGAAGGGGCAGCGTGCGGACGGTCACGATTTTGTCAGCGAGGCGGTATCCCGGGGCGCTGCGGCGGTGGTGGTTCAGGGCCGGGAGACGCCCGGCACCGGTGCAGTGGTGATTAGCGTTGAAGACACGCGAAAGGTGCTGGCGAAAATCGCCGCCCGGTTTTACGGGGAGCCCTCCAAAGGCCTGGTGCTCATTGGGATTACCGGCACCAACGGCAAAACCACCACCGCGTTTCTGCTGGAGCATATGTTATCTAAGCTCGGCATTCGGGTGGGGGTGATCGGAACCATCGACTGCCGGTACGCGGGAAGGTCGTATGCGAACCCCCTGACCACCCCGGAATCGCTGAATCTTCAGGAAATTTTGTCGAAAATGGCCGCATCGGGGGTGACGCACGTGATTATGGAGGTCTCCTCCCACGGGGTGGCGCTGGAGCGGATTTTCGGCTGCGAATTTGATGTCGGCGTTTTCACCAACCTGAGCCAGGACCATCTCGATTTCCATGGCAGCATGGAGGCATACTGGGCCGCCAAAAAAAGGTTTTTTACCGATCATCTCAGCGCCGGTTCGAAACAGGCGCGTGCCGTGGCGGTGATCAACCGCGATGATTCAAAGGGGCGTGAGCTGTTCAAGATTCTGGAAAACATGAGCAGGATCACCATCGGCGCGGATTCGGACGCCATGCTGCGTCCGGTTCACGTGGCCGTGGATCAGTACGGTATCAAGGCCGGGATTCAAACCGCCGATGAGGAATGCGCCTTTCAGTCCGGCCTGATCGGGCTTTATAACCTTGAGAATATTTTATGCGCCGCAGGCGCCGGGGTCGCGATGGGAATCCCCCTGCCCGATATCTGTTCGGGGATTTCGTCTTTTTCCCATGTTCCCGGACGCCTGGAGCCGGTTTTAAACGGCTTGAAACGGCAGGTTTATGTGGATTACGCCCACACCCCGGATGCCTTGGCAAAGGTGCTTCAGGCGTTACGCCGGGTGTTGACCGGCCGGCTGATCTGCGTTTTCGGCTGCGGCGGGGACCGCGATAAAACCAAAAGGCCGAGGATGGGGGAGATCGCCGCTCGACTCAGCGATTTGGTGGTGATCACCTCCGACAACCCCCGCACGGAATCCCCTGAGGCGATCATCGCGGATATCGTAAAAGGCGTGGAATCGATGATGGATCGACGGTATTTTCCGGAAGAGCTGGACCGGGGGTTTGAGGAAAAAGGGTTTATCATCGAACCGGACCGGGAAAGGGCGATTTTTTTGGGGATTCGGCTGTCCGCAGAAGGGGACACTATCCTGATCGCGGGCAAGGGACACGAAACCTATCAGATCATCGGCGGCCGGATCATACGGTTTGATGATCGGGAAAAAGCGGCGAAGGCGGTGGCCTTCATCTGATGGAAAAGGCGATGGAACCGATTCCCTGGACAATCCCGAATATCCTGGACGCCACCGGCGGGGAGCGGATTTGCGGACCGTTGGGCGGTGTTTTTTCCCGGGTTTCCATCGATTCCCGCCGCATTTCGAAAAACGATCTGTTTGTGGCGATTTGCGGAAAACAGCATGACGGCC
>CAZFWD010000276.1:0-6495 GCA_964522535.1 uncultured Desulfonema sp. | reverse complement strand
TCCCCGAAAGAAAGAAAGAAAGAAATACGGTCAGCGGGGCGCGCGGGCCCGGTTCCAGTTCTCCAAGCGGTAGGTTGATCATGCGCCGGTGATGACCGGGTTTGTTTCCGGAAATCCGTCTTGCGTGCAGGCGGCGTTTAAGAATGAAGCGATTTCAGGGGGCGGCAGCACATAGGTTGCGGCATTCAGTTTGATGGCTTCCCCGGGCATTCCAAAAACCATGGCGCTTTCCCTGTCCTGAACGATGGTCAGGGCGCCGCGTGATTTCATTTCCCTCAAGCCGACGGCTCCATCGTTTCCCATTCCCGTCAGCAGAACACCGATGGCGTTTTTTCCGCAGATTTTCGCGGCCGATGCGAAAAGATGGGAGATGGGACGTTTCAATCCTCCTGTTTTGCTGATTTTATGAACCAGAAGGCTGCGGCTCGGCGTGATTTCGATGTTGTGGTCTTCGGGAGCGAAATAGACGCATCCGTTTTGAATTTTTTCGCCTGTTTTGGCGATGATGAGCTTCAGGTGCGTTTGTTTGGAAAGCCATCCCAGCATCCCCTCCAGAAAGCCGTTTGAAATATGCTGAACGACAATGATCGGTGTTCGGTGGTTTTTCGAGAGATTGGAAAGGATTTCATACAGGACGGACGGGCCGCCGGTGGAGGCGCCGATGGCGATGAGTTCCGGCCCGTAGGCTTGGTTTTCGGCTGTTTTTACGGGAAGGGGGGGGCGTGCGGGCCGGGGTTTTTGTTTCGATGTGTGCAGCCGGACCACCTTGACCTCCGCCATCAGCTTGATGGTCCGGATTAACTTTTCCACCAGGGCCTTGGATTCAGGATGCCCGATCCCGGCGGGTTTCTGGGATACCGCCACCGCGCCGGCACGCATGGCCTGGAAAATGTTTTCGGTTTGATCCGGTGAGACCAGGGCGCTGTGAATCACGATCGGCACCGGCCATTTCTCCATGATGGTGCGGGTCGTTTCATAGCCGTTCATCCCCGGCATCTGAATATCCATGATGATGACGTTGGGGCGTTTTCGCGCCGTGAGCGCGAGCGCTTCCGTTCCGTTTTTCGCCTCCCCGACAAGACGCAACCCTGAATCGGATTCGATGATGTGTTTCAAGTATTTGCGGGTGGTGAGGGAATCCTCGACGATCAGGACGTTAATCATATTGCCATTCCGACGGTTTTGTTGCGTCCGGCTTCTTTGGCCTGGTAAAGGCAGCGGTCAGCGGCTCGGATCAGGTCCTCTGCGCTGATCGATGTGTTTTCCGTATCGTGGGTCAGGGTCGCGATACCGAAGCTGGCGGTGATACTTATTTTATCCTTCTGCTCGGATTCGATGACCATGTCGGACACCATCAGGCGGAACCTTTCGGCGGCGATGGTGGCACCGTGCAGGTCTGTCGCCGGCAGCACGATGATGAACTCTTCGCCGCCATAGCGCGCCATCCAGTCGATGTCCTGTCGAATGGACCGGTTCAGGGTCTGCACCAGCTCCTTTAAAACCGCGTCGCCCGTCTGGTGCCCATACCGATCGTTGATTTTTTTGAAATGGTCCAGATCACAGAGGATGATGGAAAGGGGCTGTTTGTATCTCAGGGCGTATTTGAGGGCTTTGGGAAGGTTGTCATTCATATAGCCCCGGTTGAAGCTTTTGCTTAAGGGGTCGGTGATAGACAGCAGCGCGATCTCCCTGTTCCGCTGCTTGAGGGAAGACTCGAGGCGGATGATCCGTTCCGCGGTGGTCAGCCGGGCGATCAGCTCGGCCTCGTCTGCCGGTTTTGTGAGGTAATCATCCGCGCCGGCCTCCAGCCCTTCGATAATGTCGTTTTTCGAATCCTTTGCGGTGAGCAGGATGATATACACATAGTTTCCGAAGTCATGTTTTCGAATCGCCCGGCACAGCTCGGACCCGTCCATTTCAGGCATGATCCAGTCGGTGATCACGATGGAGGCCCGGCCCCTCAAAAGCATGCTCATCGCCTCCAGCCCGTTCTGGGCCACGGTGACATGATACCCGTGTTTTTCAAGGGCCAGCTGAAACCGCAAGGCCTGGGTGCGGCTGTCCTCCACCAGCAGGATATCGAAATCTTTTTTCATCATGAGACTTCCTTGTTCGGATTGAATCTGTTTACATCATATCAACCGCGCGATGATATCAAGCAGGGTATTCCGGTCAAAGCGGCCTTTCACGATATAGGCGTCGGCCCCGGCGTCGATCCCCCTTTCCCGGTCGAGGGGGGAATCCAGGTTCGTGACCAGGATCACCGGCGTGTCGGTAAGGGATGGCTCGGCGCGTATTTTCCGGGTCAGCTCGAACCCGTTCATTCTCGGCATCTCGATATCCGAAACCACGGCATGAAACGGCCTGGCTTTGAGCTGGTTGAATCCATCCTCTCCGTTCACCGCGGTTTTGACCAGGTAGCCGGATGCCTCCAGAATGTTTTTCAGCAGGGTTCGCGCTGTTAAGGAGTCCTCCACCACCAGGATGGATTTCGATGCTTCCGGTTCGGTTTTGGACGGTTCCATCAGAGCGGCGGGCAGGGCCTTGAGCGCAGCGGTTTTAAAGAGATCATTCACGTTTAAGACCAAAACAACGCGTCCGGAGCCGAGGATCGTTGCGCCGGCAATATGGGGGACCCGCTTGAGCTGATCCCCCAGGTTTTTGACCAGCACCTCCTGTTCGTTTAAGATTTCATCAACGGTAAAGGCGATCGTATGATCGCTGTTTTTTAAGACCAGCGCCGGCAGGGAGGGGGTTTTGGTTTTTTCCTGACGGCCGGCTGCCGCGGGTTTGACCGGAAGCCCCAGGGTGTCCGCCAGGCTGACCAAAGACACCTGTTGGCCGTTGATGGAGACCATGGTTCTGTTTTCAGCCGTTTTAATCCGGTCGGCATCGATTTTCAAAACCTGAGCCACATGGGTGTTGGGTATCAGGAAATCATGCCCGGACACCGAAACCAGAATGCCCCTGAAGGTGGCGAGGGTTACCGGAAGCTGAAGCGTAAAGCGGGTGAAGCGATCCGGCGCGCTGTCGATGGATATGGAGCCGCCCAGCGCTTCAATGCCGTCCTTGACGATCGCCATGCCCAGACCCCGGCCGGAGATTTCGGTAAGGATCGGACTGGTTGAAATCCCGGACTGAAAGATCAGGGGGAACAGATCCGCATCCTTTGCCGCGGATTCGCCTTCCGGGGAAAGAAGGCTCTGTTTGAGGGCTTGGGCCCGGATGGCGCGGGTGTCGATTCCGGCTCCGTCGTCTTGGACCGTAAGTTCCACCCGGTTGTTCTCGGGCTGGAAGACCATCAGTTGAATCAGGCCCCGGGCGGGTTTTTGCTTACGCCTTCGCGCCTCCGGATGTTCAATGCCGTGATCCACGGCATTTCGCAAAAGATGGATCAACGGATCCTTGATGTTCTCCAGGATCTGTCTGTCGATTTCAACCTCTTCGCCGAAGCATTCAACATCGACCTCCTTGTTTTGCTTGCCGGCGATTTCCCGGACCATGTGCGGAAGGATTGAAAATAGGGTGGAAAAGGGGAGCAGGGAGGCCTTTTTCATTTCCTCCAGAATATCGTCCGCCATCCCCCCGAGCGTTCGGTGGCTTTGCTCAAACCCCTTTATCAATCCGTTGATCTCCAAGGCGGTTTTTTGGATGTTCTGCCGACCGGATTCAAAAACTTGAAGAAGCGTGTTCAGGCCGGGATGACCGCTGGAAAGCCGTTTTAGGGCGTCCACCTCCGGTTTCAGCCTTTTCCAGTGTTTTTCAAGGCTGCGTATGTTTTCTCCGGTCTCCCGAATCCGGACCAGGTGCTGGTTTAACCCCTGTTTTAAGGAGATGAGCGCTTCGGCCTTGAGCAGCAACCGGTCAAGTTTCGCGGTGGGAATGCGAACGGTTTCGGAAAACAGGGGCCGAACAGGGGGTTTCTGAGGGGAGCCCTCTTGCGGCGGATGCTTTTTTGCGGGGGGTGCCGCTGAGTCCGTCTGTTCTCTGGCGGGCCGCCGGTTTTTAACTCCGGCCTGATGATCGGAAAACCGTTCCGTCAGGTCGGTCATGCGGGCATAAATTTCGGAAAGGCCGTCGGGGGCTGCGGTGGCATACTGGTCGATCGTGTCGACCGCCTCATGGAACGCGTCAAGGATTTGCTTTGAAAGATCGGCCTTTCCCGCTTTAAGCCGGGCGAAGATTTCTTCCATGTTCTGGCAGAGGGCCTCGATCTGGGGGATATTGACCGAGCGGGCCGCGCCTTTAAGGCTGTGGGCTTCGCGGAAAATCACCTCGATCAACCGCCGCCGGGTTTCCGGATCAGGGTCTTTTTCCATTTCCGAAAAGCTCGCAAACAGGCTTTGAACGCATTCCCGGGCCTCTGTTTTAAAGGCCTCCAGCAGCTGGTTGTGTAGCTCCTTGTTATCCATCAGACCCGTCGGATTCCGCTTTAGGTGATGATCAAATTTTGTAGCTGGATGTGATCTCTTTCATGGTATGCACCATGGCGTCAAGGCCCTTTAAAGCGTCTTCAAGCTGTTTTACCCCTTCAAGGTTCTGCTGGGTGGCGTCGTTGATGCTTTCCATGGCCTGGGAGAGCTGATCCATGCCGGACAGCTGCTGCTGATTTGAGGCGGTGATCTGCATGGCGGCGTCGGAGGAGTCCGAGATTCGGACTGAAAGCCTTTCAATGGCCTGTCCGGCCTGTTCCGACAGCGCGACCGCTTCGTCGACCGTCTTGGTGCCCCGTTCCGTGGCCATCACGGCGGCGCTGGTCGCTTTTTCAATGTCCTCAAGGATGGCTCGCACCTGGTTGGTCGCCTGCTTGGACTGGTCCGAAAGGGATTTGACCTCCTGAGCGACCACGGCGAACCCCTTGCCGTGGTCGCCGGCCTTTGCCGCCTCTATGGCGGCGTTGACCGAGAGGATGTTGGACTGATCCGCGATGTCGGATACGGTATTGATGATCTCCTCAATGCTTTTGCTCTGGTCGCTTAAGTGCACCGTGCTCTCGGCGATGTAGCGCATTTCCTCCTTGATCCGGTTGATGCCGACCGTAGTGTTTTCGGTCGCCTGTTTACCCGCATCGGATATTCTGGTGGTATCGCTCGCGTTTTGGGCCACCTTTTCCGCCTTTTCAGTGGCCAGCTCGGAGGTCTGGCGGACCTCTTCAACGGTGGTGCTGACCTCGCTGATGGAGCTGGAGGTTTCCGATGCGCTGGAGGCGAGCTGGGAAGCCGTGGTCGAAATCTGGCTGATCGACGCCATCAGAAGGTTGGTGGAGTCGGTGAGCATTTTCATCTGTTTTCGAAGTTTTTTGGCCCCGTTGTTGAATACCTTAATCAGAATGCCGATCTCATCCGACCTTTTTTTTACCGGTTCCGGCATGCTTGCCGTGAAATCCCCGTCATTTAACATCACGAACCGGTATGACAGGTCGTTGATGGGCTTGGCGATCATTTTGGACTGAAAGAATCCGGCGATCCCCACCAGCAGAATGAGTATCAGGCCGGTCCATAGAATATTGCCCTCCAGGTGATGAAGCAGGCTGAACGCCTCGGCCGTATCCATCTGGGTGATGATTACCCAGTCGAAATCGGTGCCCAGGTTCTGTTTCAGTGCCAGACTTGAATAGGCGTTCAACACGTCCACCCCGCGGTAATCCGTGATACGATGGGTGCCGCTGGTGTTTTGAAACGCCTTTTTGGCGGCGGCGGCGTTTACCCGTTGCGTCAGCGTCGCCGGGCCGCTGGCCAGCCGCGGATCGGATCGCATGAAAAGATCATCCCCGACAAGAAAGGTGTCCTGGGTTTCTCCGATCCCCGTGCTGTCGGATATCAGGGCGGTGATTCGGGCGGCATTGATCTGAAAGACAAGTACCGCATACAACTCCCCGGTATCCGCATAAACGGGCGCGCCCATGAAAAGGCCGGGAGGGATCCCGGGAGCGACGGCGGTGATGTCGGTGATAATTATTTCTTCGTTTTGAATGATTTTTTCGAAAAGCCGGCTTAAGAGCGGGCCGGTGCTGGGTTTATTTTCGGCGTCGATGCCCCATTCCTTCTGCTCGGCGGCCGAATAGAGGATCTGATCGTTCTGGTTTAGAATGAGGATGTCGCTGTATCCGAACACCTTCATATAGTAGTCCAGAAGAGGGCTCATCTCACGGTATGTCCGGTTGCTGAGCATGGTTCTGAGGTGCTGGGACCGAGACAGCAGAACAAGGTTGTTTTGCCGGTCCTTGAGGAACTCGAGGAGCTGAACCTTTTTGATGTGGTTTATCGAGGCGATATGGTCAAACGCCTGTTTCTCCAAGGCGGACCGGGACAGGGCGTAGGTCAGGGAGCCCAGAATAACCAGGGGAATCAGCCCCACCAGAAAGAACTGAAGCATCAGCTTGGTCATGATACTTTTTTTAATAAACCGGAACATATCGGCAATCCTCCATAAATTTTAATATTAATATATTCAGTTATTTATATAAATTTTGATAAATTAAAACTTTAAATTATT
>CAZFWD010000275.1:0-7375 GCA_964522535.1 uncultured Desulfonema sp. | reverse complement strand
GCCTCCTTTATCAAGGCTCAGCTGGATGCGGTGTTTTCGGATCTGCGGGTGGATGTGATCAAGCTCGGCATGCTGCCCGGCGCCGAGGCCTGTGAAACTATCTCACCTTATTTAACCGGCCGCCGGGTTGTCTGTGATCCGGTCATGGTGGCTGCCTCCGGCGACCGGCTCATCGATGAATCCGCGGTTTCCGCCCTCACCCGGCGGATCATTCCGCTTTCCGAGTTTATCACCCCAAACGCCCATGAACTGGAGGTGCTGGCCGGAAAGCCGGTTTCAAACCCCCGATCCGCCGGTCTGGAGCTGATGGATCGGTTTTTAAATTTAAAAGGGGTCCTGCTCAAGGGCGGGCACCTTAACACCGATGCGGCAACGGTTTCCGATATTTTTCTGTACCGGACAGCCGGGGATATCCAACAGGTGACTGAGACCCGGCCCCGGTATTCCACCAGAAACACCCACGGCACCGGATGCACCTTTGCCTCGGCGTTTGCCTCGTTTCTCGCCCAGGGAAACCCGCCTGCCGTCGCCTTTTCAAAGGCCGTCTCCTACACGAACCGGCTGATCGGGCTTTCCAGGGATGCGGTTCTCGGCAAAGGAAACGGTCCTTTGCTTCACTATGCCGATGTTACCTGCCGGGATTTAAAATAGCTTCCATCCCAACTTTCATTTATTTTTTCCTCATCCATCCGGTTTGCCGGCCTTCTTTAAAACAGCGGCCAAACCGGTTGCCTTCCACCTCCAAGGGTGCTATTCGAGAATAAAATAGAAAACTAACTTTAGATGCATTGGTAAAAAGTCAGCTGTGAGCGAGATTGAGGCTTTGAGGGAGTAAGCGGTTTGCGTTGAATGCGTTAAAAATTGCAAGCTGTCTGAGGTGCTTGCGCCGAGTTCTTGCAATTTCGCATTCAATGCGAACCGCGCCTCAAAGACTCACGAAGCGAACAGCTTTGACTTCCAAGGAACTTATATTTTTCCAGTTTAAAAAATAAACAAATTAACCACAGAGAGCACAAAGGACACAGAGTAATAATATTTTCTCTCTATGCGCTCTGTGGTAAAAAATTTTTAAAAACCCGATAAGTTATTTTCTGCAAAAATGCCGCAAAGCGGAATAAACAGCTTTTTACGGTTCCATCAAATTTTTATAAAAAGCATGATCAAAAGAGTCGTCCATGAAGCTGTTTGACAGCCATTGTCATTTAAACGACCCCTGCTATGCAAAGGACATGGAATCGGTCATAAAACGCGCCGAAGCGGCGGAGGTCAAATCCATGATGATCGTGGGGATCACGGAAAAGACCTCGAAGCAGGCCGTGGCCATCGCCTCGGCCCATCCGCAATGCTATGCCTCGGTGGGGGTGCATCCCCATGACGCCAAGTCCTGCACCCAGGATGCCCTTGACCGGTTGAAAACCCTTGCTGAAAACCCGCAGGTCAAGGCCTGGGGGGAGATCGGCGTAGATTTTAACCGAATGTATTCCCCTCGAAACGATCAGGAAAAATGGTTTGAACGGCAGATGGAAGCGGCCGACAGCCTGGGCCTGCCGCTGATTTTCCATGAGCGGGATTCCGGCGGCCGGTTCCTGGAGATGTTAAACGACCGTTACGCAAGCCGCGGGCGTGCAGGCGTGGTGCACTGCTTCAGCGGCGACCAAAAGGAGCTTGAAGGGTATCTGGATCTGGGGCTTTACATCGGCATCACCGGAATTCTGACCATAAAGACTCGAGGGGAGAGGCTGCGGCGTCTGGTGCCGTATATTCCCGATGACCGGATCCTGGTGGAGACCGACGCCCCCTACCTGACCCCGGCGCCTGAAAAAAATCAGACCACACGCAATGAACCGGCGTTTGTCCGGACGGTTCTGCTTAATCTGGCCGAGGTCAAAAACCAAGACCCCGAATGGCTGTCTGAAACCGTTTGGCATAATACCTGTCGGTTGTTTAACATTGAGACCCATGCCAATCCATCGGCATCGGCGGGTTACTGAGAAGGAGAAGAAATGAAGCTTGCCATCGTCGGCCTTCCTGAATCCGGCAGGACCACCGTGTTTGAGGCCCTGACCCGGGATTTTTCAAATACCGCCGCCAAGCGGGAGGACCGTATCAGTGTCATTGATGTTCCGGATTCCCGAATCGACGCCTTGAGCCGGATCTATGCGCCGGAAAAGACGATCTACGCCCGGATCGAGTATCTTCTTTTCCCCCAGGCGGGTGTTCGAAAGGAGGGGGGCAGGGCGGAATCGGCCTGGATTCCGATCCGGGATGCCGATGCCCTGATTCATGTGGTGAAAAATTTTTCCCCGTTCGGCTCAAATCTTCCAGCACCGCAGCAGGATTTTATGCGTCTTGACCAGGAACTCATTTTAGAAGACCTGGCCGTGGCGGAAAAACGGCTCGAACGCATGGATGCCGAGGCCAAAAAAGGAAAAAAAAGCGATCCGGTGGAACGCGAACTTCTGGCCGACTGCCTTTCCACGCTGGAAGCGGAAACCCCACTGCGGCGCATTCCGCGCCTGGCCGAGGCCAGGGCGCTCAGGGGGTACGCCTTTCTTTCCGCCAAGCCGATGTTGGTGCTGATCAATAACCCGGATGAGGATACCGGCCTGCCTGAACCGGCCGGGCCGTTTGCGGATGAAAACGGCATGGTCATTCGGGGCAAGCTCGAGCACGAACTCGCCCAGATGACCGAAGAAGAGGCGGCGGAGCTGCTGGCGGAGTTCTCCATTTCGGCCCCGGCTCGGGATCGGGTGATTCAACGGTCCTATGAGCTGCTGGGCCTGATCTCATTTTTTACCGTGGGCAAGGACGAGGTGCGGGCCTGGACCATCAAAACCAACACCATCGCTCTGGATGCGGCCGAGGTTATTCATTCGGACATGAAAAAGGGGTTTATTCGCGCGGAGGTGATCGCCTATGATGATTTCATTGAGGCCGGGTCCATGGCGGCCGCAAAGAAAAATGGAACCCTTCGGCTGGAGGGAAAAACTTACGAAGTCAGCGACGGGGACATCATTTCCTTTCAGTTTAACGTGTGATGGTTTTCTGAAAAGCCACTGACTCGGCTGCGCCGCGTTTTTTTCAGCAAGGAACTGTTTTAACCACAGAGCGCACAGAGAAAGCATTTTTTATATCTGCAATCAGCCATCTCTGTGATCTTTGTGTTCTCTGTGGTTTTATACAAATCTTCAGACACACAGGTATGAGTTCCTTGGAAGTCCAATATCTGCTTTGCGCTGCATTCCTCGGGATTTGCACGCCCTGATCTTGAACTTTTTACGTTTCCATCATCGCTATAGGTGGGATTATTGGTCCGTCAGCTTGGTAAGTTCCATAACCCTGCTTTTCGCCTTGATCAGCTCGTCGTTTGTGGCCCGAAGCCGAATGGACATGTATTCCGCGAAGATTCGATAAAGCAGCAGAAGAAAATCGAGCCGGGCGTCCCGCTCCTCCACGCTGGCAGTGGCAAGCCGTCCCTTGGCCGAGGTGTCCACCCCCAGGCAGATGGTTTTTCCGTCCGCGTAAACAGAGGCGGACCGCGACAGGCTGTCCACGATCCGCATTTCGCCGAAGATTTCCCCGACCTGGCTGATTTTTCCGATTTCAATATCGTTCTTTTTAATGCTCAGCCTGCCGGAAAGCAGAAAGTAGAGCCAGGGGTCCTCGTCCCCTTCCTTGATGATCAGTTCGCCGTCTCTGTATTCCTTTATCTTGCTGAGCCGAAGCAGTTTGGCCAGGTTCCGGGTTTCAAACTCCTTGAGCCCTGGAATCGCCATCAGCCGCTGTATGTTCTGGACGTTATCCTTCAGGTACTTTGACTCAATCATGGGTATGTCCCCTTAGTCAGGCGTTATGACCGTCTCACCGTCGGATTCAAAGGTGCGCATTCCGTTCTGTTCCAGCGGTATATTTTCCTTCAGGCGTTCAGAAAGAGTTTTCCAGGCATGATTTCGCCACCCTGTCGTCGAAGGATACAGGATATTTTCCGTCAAAGCAAGCCTTACAAAAACCGTTTTCAAAGGCGCTTACCCCGGTCGCTTCCAAAAGCCCCTCAAGGCTTAAGTAGTATAGCGAATCCAGTCCTAAAAATCCCCTCAGCGCATCCACCGTCTGCCTGGCGGCGATCAGCTCCCCACGGGTCGAAAAATCGATCCCGTAGTGACAGGGAAACCGGTGGGGCGGGCAGCTGATTCGCATATGGATCCGTTTCACCCCCAGTTCCCGAAGCGCCCGAATTCGAGTTCTTGCGGTGGTGCCCCGGATGATTGAGTCTTCTACGATAACAATATTTTTTCCGATAAGCAACTCTTTTACGGGGTTTAACTTCATGCGCACTTCAAAGTCCCGCATGCTCTGGGTGGGCTGAATAAAGGTCCTTTCGACATAGTGGTTTCGGATCATGGCCAGGTCGAAAGGGATTTTCGATTCCTCCGCATACCCCAGGGCCGCATAGATGCCCGAATCGGGAAAGGGCATCACCAGGTCGGCGTCCACCGGCGCCTCCTGCGCCAGCCTTCGGCCGTGCGCCTTTCGGGTCTGATACACGTTTTTGCCGAAGATGGTGCTGTCGGGCCGGGCGAAGTAGATGAACTCAAAAATGCAGCAGGTCCTGTCAACCTTTTCGTGGGGGTGAAGGCTTTTCATGCCGTTCGCGCTGATGATCAGGATCTCTCCGGGGTCCAGCTCCCTTACGAATTCGGCCTGGACCAGGTCCAGGGCGCAGGACTCCGAGGCCAGCACGTAATGCCCGTTATGCTGCAGACGGCCCAGGCAAAGCGGACGGAACCCGTTGGGGTCCTTGATCCCTACCACCTCTCCCCGGCTGGTGAGCAGGATAAAGGAATAGGCGCCTTTCAGACGGGTTACCGCGGCCATTAGTGCCTCCTCGAACCCCTGATGCAGGGCCCTGACAAACAGGTGAAGGAAGATTTCGCTGTCCGTGGTGGTTTGAAAAATAGACCCCGCCTCCTCCAGCTCCCGCTTGAGGAGGTGCGCGTTGACCAGGTTGCCGTTGTGCGCCACTCCGTAGGATTTGCCCCGGTGGTTGACGATAAAAGGCTGCGCATTGATCAGCACGGATTCCCCGGTGGTCGAGTAGCGCACATGCCCGATGGCGCTGCACGGGCCGTCTAGAGCCTTCAGGCCGGCGTCGTCAAATACGTCATGGACAAGCCCCATGCCCTTGCGGCAGTCGATTCGGCCGTTTCGCACCACCGCGATGCCCGCGCTTTCCTGCCCTCGGTGCTGAAGGGCGTAAAGCCCGAAATAGGTCAGCCGGGCGGCCTCGGCATGATCGTGAATGCCGAAAACACCGCAGGCCTCCCTGGGCCGGCTGTTCTGATCTTCTGGGACCATTTTATCACCTGTTTTCCGCTTGATCGAAAAGGGTCGCCTGATTGATGGGATGGTAGGATTGAATCGGTTTCACCGACAGCGCTTTTTCCTTTATCGCTGCGATCCCTTTGCACATGGCCTTTGCTCCGGCAATGGTGGTGGCATAGGGGATGTTGAACTTCAGCGCGGATCGCCGAATCAGGTATCCGTCCCGCCGGGTCCTGTCACCGGTGCCCGTGTTGATTACAAGCTGGATTTGTCTGTTTTTGATCGCGTCCACCACATGGGGACGCCCTGCCGAGACCTTGTTGACCGCCTCGGCTTGAATCCCGTGGCCTTGAAAAAAGCCTGCGGTTCCCTCCGTGGCGATGATCTTAAAGCCGATTTTTTCAAAGGCCTGAGCAACGGCGAGCACCGCCGGTTTGTCCGCGTCCTGCACGCTGATAAAGACCGCCCCCTCGGACGGCAGGTTCTGGCCGGCGGCGATCTGGGCTTTGGCGTAGGCGGCCCCGAAATCCATATCCACGCCCATGACCTCGCCGGTGGATTTCATCTCCGGGCCCAACAGCAGGTCCACTCCGGGGAACCGGTTAAACGGCATCACCGCCTCCTTGACCGAAACGTGCGACGGCACCACTTCATGGGTGAGGCCAATCTTCGGCAGGCTGAACCCGACCATGATCTTTGTGGCGATTTTTGAAAGCGGCACCCCGGTGGCCTTGCTGACAAACGGCACGGTGCGGGAGGCCCTAGGATTTACCTCCAGGACATAGAGTTTTTCATTTTTTATCGCATACTGCACGTTCATCAACCCGATGACGTTCAGTGCCTTGGCCATGGCCTTTGTGGCCGCGGCGATCTCCTTGATTTGTTCCGGTGTGAGGCTGTAGGGGGGAAGCACACAGGCCGAATCCCCGGAATGCACCCCGGCCGCTTCGATGTGCTCCATGATTCCGCCGATGACGGTCATGGCTCCGTCCGATACCGCGTCCACGTCGACCTCAACGGCATCCTCCAGAAAGGAGTCGATCAGGAGCGGATGCTCCGGCGAGGCCATCAGGGCAAGCGCCGCGAAATTTTCTAAGGATTTTCGGTCATAGACGATTTTCATGGCCCGGCCTCCGAGCACATAGGAGGGCCTGACGATCACCGGGAAACCGATTTTTTCGGCGATTGCCGCGGCTTCCGCAACGGAATCCGCCGTGCCGTTTTCCGGCTGAAGCAGTCCCAGGCGGCTGAGCATGGCCTGAAACTGTTTCCGGTCTTCAGCCCGGGCAATGTCTGTGGGGTGGGTTCCGATGATCG
The DNA here is from genome assembly GCA_964522535.1 of uncultured Desulfonema sp. Taxonomy (GTDB): domain Bacteria; phylum Desulfobacterota; class Desulfobacteria; order Desulfobacterales; family Desulfosalsimonadaceae; genus DYLE01. The sequence goes on along the minus strand of CAZFWD010000275.1, from coordinate 736 downwards.
GCACCCCGGATTCCATCAAGCGCATGGAGAGGTTTAAGGGGGTCTGTCCGCCGAACTGGACGATCACGCCGTCGGGTTTTTCGGTTTCCACGATATGCAGCACATCCTCGTGGGTCAAAGGTTCGAAGTACAGCTTGCTGGAGGTGTCATAGTCCGTGCTGACGGTTTCCGGGTTGCTGTTGACCATGATGCTTTCGATCCCGAGCTCCCGAAGGGCCAAGGAGGCGTGGACGCAGCAGTAATCAAACTCGATCCCCTGGCCGATCCGGTTCGGGCCGCCGCCCAGGATCATGATCTTTTTTCCGGCCGATACGCGGGCCTCGTTTTCCGACTCATAGGTGGAATAGTAGTAGGGTGTGGCGGCCTCAAACTCCGCCGCGCAGGTATCCACCAGCTTGTAGACCGGCGCGATATTTTTCTGTTTCCGTAAGTCCCGAACCGCGACCTCCGAAAGACCGGTGGAATGGCCGATCTGAAGGTCGGAAAACCCGTATGCTTTGGCTTTTTTAAGGGTATCGGCCGTGAGCCTTGGGCCCCGGTCGGCGATTCGCCGCTGCATGTCGATGATCTGTTTGAGCTGGTTTAAAAACCAGGGATCGATGCCGGTGAGGGCGTAAACCGTTTTCACCGGTATTCCCGCGCAAAGCGCCTGGTGCAGGTAAAAGATCCGGTTTGAGCTGGGTTTTGCCAGCCGTTTTTCCAACTCTTCCACCGAAGCCTGAACAGGGTTGTCCTT
>CAZFWD010000274.1:0-7973 GCA_964522535.1 uncultured Desulfonema sp. | reverse complement strand
GACCCGGTGGAGTATATCGGAGCGGTGAAGAAGTTTTCCGCCACCAGCCTGGGAGGCGCGCCCCAGCTCTATGTGCCGCTGGTGAACCTGCCCGATTTCGATCAATACGATCTTTCCGGCATCAAACTCATCGCCTCGGGAGCCGCGCCCCTGCCGCTCACGGTCCTTTCCGCCATGGGAAAGGCTTTTTCCAAAAGCGTGGTCATCGAGGCCTACGGGCTGACCGAATGCACCATGTGCGCCACGGCCAATCCGCCGATTTGCGGAAAAGCAAAGGCCGGGTCCGTGGGGCTGCCGGTGTTCGATACCGAGTGCAAGGTGGTGGACCCTGAGACAGGCCAGGACCTGCCGCCCGGAAAGGAAGGGGAGGTCTGCATCAAGGGCCCCCAGGTGATGGTCGGCTACTGGAACCGGCCCGAAGTCACCGCCGAGGTGCTTAAGGACGGGTGGCTGTATACCGGCGATATCGGCCGGGAGGATGAGGACGGGTTCTTCTACATCACGGACCGGAAAAAAGACCTGATTATCTATAAAGGATACAACGTTTACCCGAGGGAGATCGAGGAGGTGCTCTACACCCATCCGGCGGTGGAGATGTGCGGGGTGGTGGGCAAGCCGGACCCCGAGACCGGGGAAAAGCCGGTGGCCTTTGTTCAGCTCAAGGCCGGGCAGAAGGCCACGGCCGAGGAGCTCATCGCCCATGTCAATGCCCAGGTGGCGGCATACAAGAAGCTTCGCGATGTCCTTTTTGTTGATGCGATTCCGGTGTCCCCTGCGGGTAAGGTGCTCAAGCGGGAGCTCAGGGATAAAATGGCCTCGAAATAGGCGTTACGTTAAATCGGGAAGGCGGGCTTTCATGAATTGGCAGGTTTTTTCCGCGGCCGTCTTCCACTCGGCGTCGATGGTCAGGCAGTGGCCGGAGTTTTCCAGCATGAGGATTTCCTTATCTGCGGAGGCGACCCGGTCATAGATGAACCGCGAGCTGTCCGGCCGAATGGAGGGGTCCAGCCGGCTTTGGATCATCAGCAGCGGGCAGGCGATTTGCGGCAGCAGCCGGCGGACGCAGCGGGTCAGCTTCAACAGCTCGTGGGCCGCGTAGGCGGGGTTTTCATCATAGCTCCAGTTTGAGCGTATCGCCTGGGGATCGGTATAAAACTCCTTCCATTTTTTCATTTTGGGGACTATGTACTTGACCACCGGGGTCAGGTGGATCAGCCGGCTTTTTAGCCGAATCGCCGGGGAGTAGAGGATTGCTCCGGCGATCTTTGTGTTTTGCGCCGCGCAATACAGGGCAAGCAGAGACCCCAGAGAAAGCCCGCCCACAAAAACCGTTTCGTAGGATAAAGAGAGCTTTTCCAGGGCGGCTTCCACGGCCCTTGCCCATTCGGTCCACGCATGCCGGTTCATGTCGTCCACCGAGGTGCCGTGCCCGGGCAAAAGCGGCGCCAGCATACAAAACCCTTGCCGGTGCAGGTAGTCCCCGATCAATTGCATCTCCGGTGGAGCCCCGGTAAACCCGTGGATCAGCACGATCCCCGCTTTTCCACCTTTCAAGAAAAATGACTTGGGGACGAAAATGACTTGGGGACGGTCATGAATAAATCAATTACTCCGGACTCTGTTTCATCGTCGGTTTTTTTTGTTTTCAGGGGCAGCCGGGGCAGCCCGCCCCCTGTCTTTGGAACAACTATACGCGAATCCACCCTAAAAAGTCAAAGCGTGCAAATGAACGTTGACCACCAGCCCTCGATTCGGCTTTTGCCAGAAGAAAAAGACAATCGCCGGGTAAGAAAACCGGCCTACCCAAGGAAAGTTGCTTTCTGCAAAAATACCGCAAAGCGGAATAAACCGCTTTTCACCAAGTCATTCAATTTTATGGTTGCACAACAGCATTTGTTTCTGATATTTGGCCTGATTCCGGTTTGCCGCTATTTTGAATCACACCGGGCCGCCGGGAAAGTTTTTTTACATTCGGTTTATTTATAAGGTAAAAATGGAAAAGACATACAACCCGCTGATTCGCAACATCGCCATCATCGCCCATGTGGATCATGGTAAAACCACCCTGGTGGACGCCATGTTCAGGCAGAGCGGGCTGTTTAGGGAAAACCAGGCGGTTGACGAACGCCTTATGGATTCCATGGATCTGGAACGGGAACGGGGCATCACCATTGCCGCCAAGAACTGCGCCATCACCTGGAACGGCGTGAAAATCAACATCATCGACACCCCGGGGCACGCCGACTTCGGCGGGGAGGTGGAGCGCGCTCTGTCCATGGCGGACGGCGCCATTCTTCTGGTGGACGCCTCGGAAGGCCCGCTTCCCCAGACCCGTTTTGTGCTGGACAAGGCCCTCAAGGCGGGGCTCAAAATCATTGTCGTTATCAACAAAATCGACCGGGATGACGCCCGCCCCGCCGAGGTGCTTGACGAGGTTTACAGCCTTCTCATCGACCTGGACGCCACAGACGAACAGATTGACTTTCCCTTTTGCTATGCTGTCGGAAAGCAGGGGGTCGCCGTGAAATCCCCGGAGGAGACCTCAGACAACCTTCACCTTCTTTTAGATATGATTATTCAGGAGATCCCCCCGCCGGCATCGATTCCGGGGGAGCCTTTTCAGATGCTTGTCTCGGATTTGAGCTATTCCGATTACCTGGGCCGGCTGGCCATTGGAAAGGTGGTCAACGGATTTGCCGAGTCCAAGGAAGACCTGGTCTGTATCCATGAGGACGGCGGCCTTGTTCCCCTCAAGGTTTCCTATCTTCAGTCTTACAGCGGGATCGGATTAAAGGAGCGCCCAAGGGCCGAATCCGGCGACATCATTGTTCTTTCCGGGATATCGGATGTTCATATCGGGGATACCATCTGTACCGGGGAAAATCCGAAACCCTTGCGCCGCATCATCGTGGATGAACCCACCGTGTTTATGAAGTTTATCAGAAACACCTCCCCCTTTGCCGGAAAAGACGGAAAACTGGTTCAGGCGAGCAAGATCGGAGAGCGGCTGGTAAAGGAGAGCCTCTTAAATGTCTCCATCCGGGTGGAGGAATCCGCAGACAAGGAGAGCTTCATCGTCAAGGGCCGGGGGGAGTTCCAGATGGCGATTCTGGTGGAAACCATGCGCCGCGAAGGGTTTGAACTCTGTGTGGGCCGGCCCCAAGTGATTTATCGGTATGAGAATGGGCAAAAACTGGAACCCATGGAGCGTCTGCTGATCAACTGCAAGGAGGTTTTCAGCGGCATCGTGACGGAAAAGCTTCTGCGAAGAAAGGGGATTCTGACCCATATGTCCCACCGGGATAATGAGCGTGTCCGGCTGGAGTTTTCCGTCCCGTCCAGGGCGTTGATCGGATACCGGGATGAGTTCCTCACCGATACCCGCGGCACCGGTATCATGAATTCCTCCTATGCCGGGTATGAAAAATACCGGGGGGATTTTCCCAGCCGGTTTTCAGGCAGCCTTGTTTCGGACCGCCAGGGCAAGGCGGTTCCCTTTGCCCTTTACAACCTGGAACCCAGGGGAAAGCTTTTTGTCAGGCCGGGTGAGGCTGTTTATGAAGGAATGATTATCGGCGAACACAACCGGGATAACGACTTAAACGTGAATTCCTGCAAAACCAAAAAGCTGACCAACCTGCGGGCCGCGGGCAAGGATGAGGCGGTTACCTTGACGCCGGTGCTTCCCATGACCCTGGAAAAAGCCATCCAGTTTATTTCCGAGGATGAACTGGTGGAGGTGACGCCGAAGGTGGTTCGAATGAGAAAAGCGGTTTTATCTATGAGCCAGCGAAAGGGAACGGGTAAACGGGCCGTCGCATAAGGACTCAGGCGGGCAGGCGGCCGGATTCAAAAAACGCCCTGCCGATTCTGTTCAGCTTTAACGCCGACACCCTGCCGGCGATCCCGATCGCGGTGGTGATGTCTCTGGTCATATAATCCAGAGGGGCGTCGGGTTCGATTTTCGCCTTTTGAATGACTTGGCTCAGCCTGTCCTGAAAATCGCCCGCCTGCTGCCTTAAAAACAGGATAAGGGAGGTGGGATCGGCTTGATCCTTTACCTGCCGGTCAAGCATACCCGCTGCTGTATCAGCCATTACGGCTAAGGCGTCCGCCGCGCATCGCAACCCGCCAAGCTCGGAAATCAGCGCATCCTTCGGAGCGATTTTTTGTTCATCAATCAAACGGGCCGCCTGCGCGAGCTGGAAGGCCATGCCGCCCGCAACAGCCCCCATCATCAGGGTATCCTCCAGGTTTCGGAACGGACGCACCATGGTCTCGTAAGCCGTATCCATAGGGCCGAGCACGGCGTCGGCCCCGACCGTGCAGTCTTTAAGGATAATTCCGCCGTGGGGAGAGGGCCGAAGAAAAGGAATTTCCATTGGGTCCGTAAGCGTCAGCCCCAGTGTGTCGCGGGAGACCAGAAAGGCGGTGAATTGCTTTTTTGTGTTATCCCGTTTTGTGATGGCGATCACGACAAACAGGTCTGCCATGGGCGCGTTGGTCAGGTAGGTTTTTTCGCCGTTTAATCGATACCTGCCGTCAACAACATTCGCGGTAGTGGTGAGATGCTTCGGATGTGCCCCGGCCCCGGGCTCCGACACCGCAAAGCATGCGGTTATCTCTCCGCTGGCCAACCGGGGAAGGTATTCGGTTTTTTGCCGCAGGCTGCCGAACCCCTGAATAAACCACCGGGCCGTCATTTCATGGATCAGCCAGGATAGGGCGATCCCGAGGTTGCCGCCGGCTTGAGCTAGTGTTCTGCCCGCGTCGGACAGGGCGCGTGCGTTTCTTCCCTGACCGCCATAGGGAGGATCAATACCGAGGCCGAAAAGCCGGTGCTCGGCCATTTTTTCCCAGAGCCCATCGGGAAACCGGCTCATTTTATGGAACTCTAAATGCCCGGCGATGTGCGCCTCGGCAAACCGGCGGATTTCTTCCTTCATTGCCTGAGCGCCTTATTTATTCAGTTTTTCAAGGAAGAAAATGTGCATCGGTGCCGCTCCTTACATTTCATATATACATTTTCCCGCTATGCTTTAAGCGCATTCGGTTATTGATTTATTCATGACCGTCCCTGTCTCTGACCATTCGGTTATTGATTTATTCATGACCGTCCCTGTCCCTGATTATCCCAGCAGGTTATCCAGGGCCATCATGATGATAAAGCCGGTCAGCAGGCCGTAGGTGGCGGGCCGGGACTTGCCTTCGGAATGGGTCTCCGGAATGATTTCCTCGCTGATGACAAACAGCATGGCGCCGGCGGCAAAGGCTAAGGCGAACGGCAGGACCGGATGAAAAAGCGTAACGGCGCCGGCTCCCAGCAGCCCGCCCACCGGTTCCACCATGCCGGTCAGCGCGGCGACCCCCAGCGCCTTGGAGCGGCTGTAACCCAGGCCGATGAGCGGCAGGGCCACGGCCAGCCCTTCGGGCATGTTCTGCAGGCCGATGCCGATGGCCAGGCTGATTCCGGCCCCCACGTCGCCGGTGCCGAAACCGACGCCGACCGCCATGCCTTCCGGAAAGTTGTGAATCGTGATGGCGATCACAAACAGCCAGATTCGTTTCCAGCGTGAGGACGGACCTTCCCGGCCCTTGATGAAGTGCTCATGGGGCATTCTTTTGTCAATGACATCTAAGAGAATGCCGCCGCCCAGGATGCCGACCATGACCACGAACACGCCATGGCCCGGCCAGAGTAGATCCCCGTTTTCAATGCCGGGGATGATCAGGGAAAAGGAGGTGGCCGCCAGCATGACGCCGGCTGAACCCCCCAGCATGATGCAGACGGTTTTTTTGGACACATCGCGGACAAACAGCACCGGCAGAGCGCCCAGGCCGGTGCCCAGCCCGGCCAGCAGGCTTGCGATAACGCCGTAAATAAAAAGGGTCATGTGGTTTCCCCGCCGCCTTCCGGCCGGCTCAGATCATGGGATCAAAGGATTTTTTGCTGGCCCCGCAGATCGGGCATTGCCAGTCTTCGGGAAGATCGGCAAAGCGGGTGCCTTTGGGAATCTTTCCTTTTTTGTCGCCTCTCTCGGAATTATAAATGTATCCGCCTTAGGAACTAAAATCAATGATTCAGACCGATTCCGAAAGAAATGGGTTTATTTATACCCGTTCGTTTCGGCGCAGGGTTTCCGTCAGTATGCGCATGACCTCGGGCCGGAGGCGCTCTGCGCCGAGCGTGTCTTTTTTCCGTAGGGTTTGAAAGTACCGGGCAAACAGCTTTTTTCGGGGCGCGTCCCACCGGGCGGTGAATCCGGATTTTCCGGTTTCTGCTTTTACCTCTTCCGCCGGGATTCGGTCCCTGCGGCTGTGGGCCCAGTTCATGACATGGGAGGCGTAAATGAGCCCCCGGTCCATCAGGATATAAAGGAGCTGATTGTTTTTTGTCGTCCTGACCCGAATGCGGACGCTGCCGATGGGCAGGCCCTTGACGCTGATGCTGGCCGCCTCCCTTGCGCCCAGAAGCGCCGATCCGACGCCGATCAGTCCGCCCAAGGCGGTAAACACCCCCAGGCTGTGCCCGGCCAGCGCCAGATCAATCTTGGCGCCGACCATCCCGCCGCCTGCGCCGGCTGCGGCGGCCAGTTGCCACGGCGTCATTCCCAGAACCCGCCAGGATTTTTCAGAGAACAGGTCTTCATGCAAAATGGAGCGGGCCGGAAGCTCGCACTGAAAAATATTGTGCTTGAACCGCTTTCGAATCCGCTGATGGGCCGATGCCTCCATGGCCTGAATATCTTTTTGAAACTGCTCGAAAAGCTGTTTTGACACGGTCTTGATTCGGGATTTGTCCCGGCAGCCTTTGCGCAGGCTGTGGCCCAGCACCTGCCGCGTCAAATCCAGAATGGCGGCCGCGGTGTCTTTCAGTCGCTGTTCCCAATCTTTTTGAAACGCCGAAATGACTTTGGCCAGCGCCGGTTGCCAGTCGGGGTCGATGCTTTTCAGGCTTTCCAGCAGGTCGATCCGCTCCGCATAGGTCGCCGAATGCGCGTCGAAAACGCGAATGGTGTTGAAATGCCGAAGGGTTTTGAATTTCCAGTCGTCCAGAAACGCGGTCTGGTCTTTTTCCTTGATGTTGATCACGGCCATGCGCGGCAGTCCGGTCATTCTCAGGATTTCCATCTCGAAAATATCGTTTTGCCGCAGGGGACGCGACCCGTCGGCCACGTAAATGACGCCCGCTCCCTGCGCCAGGGGCGCCATGAGTTCCCGGTCATCCTCAAAATCCGGATCATCTATGTGCGCGGCGATGAAATCGGCGGGCATGCGCCGCAGGTCTTCGGAATACGCCTGCATCCATTGCAGGGTTCGCCTGGGCTGCTGAAACCCGGGAGTGTCCACAAAACGGATGATTTCATTGCCGTCCACCGTCACCGGATACTCTCTGCACTTGCGGGTTTCCCCCGGAAAGGGGCTGACCGGAACCCTGTCGTCCTCGGTCAGGGTGGAAACCACCGAGGATTTACCCTCGTTGGGGTGTCCGAGGACCGCGAATATGGGGATTTGCATCTCCATGGTCATCCTTCCAGAGCCGCGGTTCGAAGAAACGGGTCGCCGAGGCTGTTGACGGCCTGACGCCAGATCACCTGCTGAGTATCGTCCGGCGCGGTTAAAGGCAGGCCCCGGCGGGGCTTTCCCACAAGCCCGATGATGATGCCGGTGTTTTTTCCGGCGGCTTTCCGCAGCTTTTCAATCCAGAAAAGGGTTTCCCGAATGGGGGGCTGCCATGCCTCCTGGAGCACCAGGATGCGAACCTGAGAAAGGGGCGTTTGGGTTTTTGAGAGTATTTTTAAAAGGCCTTCCGCGTCCTTTTCCGGGTCCCCGCTGAATGCGGCCCGATGCAGCATCCGCAGGCCGAGCGCCTGGGCTATGCGCTCGGCGAGAAGATCGTTCGCGAGTTCGTTGTCGATCTCCTTGGGGACCAGCACGACGGCGTATTCCGTGGCCCTTGCCGCCGAATCCGT
>CAZFWD010000273.1:0-6557 GCA_964522535.1 uncultured Desulfonema sp. | reverse complement strand
CCGCCATTGGGGTGATCACGCCGGAGGCGCGAAAGCAGGAAAGAAAACGAGCGAGGGTCCGGGTGGTCGACAGGCCCGATCATCGCCCGAGGCTGAGGGTCTGAGCAGATCCCTTAGGATCGCGGTAAAGATCGTGAATACCGTATTTAGGGGCTCCAGTGGTTGGTTAAAACAGTCGAATCCGTGAGGGGATCGGACCGATAAAAAAAACGCTTCGAGATGCGTTAAAAACAAGCAAATTCTCAGAGCGGCTTTCATCTGCCTGAGGATTTGCTTTTTTGCGTCCCTGCCAACGAATTCCGACAAGCCGAAAAAAAATTTTTCTATTCGCATTTTATCTGCGGTCGTCGCGTCGGTGGCGCATTTTCAAAGGTTTTTTTTCAGACGGCCATTGATATTGTTCGCTTTTATGGTATGCTGAAAACTCAGAAAAAAAATATTTTGATGATATCATACCTATCAACCCTTTTTTCTGCTTGAGGGCAGGCGGGCGCAACCCATGGATCTCAGTTTAAGACAAAAGATCACCATCGCGTTTTCCCTTCTTATTCTGGTGGGCGGCCTGATCTGGGTGATTATTGAAAACCGGCATCATCTGATTACGCAAACTCTCTATATTATTGATCAGAAAAGCAAACTGGTGAACACCACGCTGGAGACCCGTCGGTATGAAAAAAACTATTTTTTGTATTTCGACAATGAGGATCTCGCCCAGTCCCTTGCCTATGCCTCGGAAGCCGAAGCGATCATGTCGAAGATCATTGCGGACTACAGCAAATACACCCGGTCTAAAAACCTCAACAAGACGCTGGCCGACCTGCGCCAATACAAATCGATCATGTCCGCGCTGCAGAAGCAGCGCGCTGAAGGTTCCGATGCCTCGGTTACGCGGTCTCCTTCCACCTCCTACAACTGGTTTCAGGAAAACATTCGAATCCTGGGAAAGGAAATAACCGATGCGGTGGAACAGATGGTGGCGCAGGAACGTGCCCATTTGAAGACCCTCATTGAACAGACGCGGATGTATATCTTCATTTTGACGGTCACCGGAGGCTGCCTGTGTGTTCTGGTGGCGCTTTTCTTATTTTTCAGCGTCAATCAGCCGTTAAGGGCCATTGAACACGCGATACAGAAGATTATGACCGGCGATTACACCACCATTTCCTTAGATTTTAAGAGCAAGGAGTTTTATTCCTTAACCACCAGCATGAACGCCATGATCAACGAACTGAATCGACGCAGCGAACAGCTGATTCAAAGTAAAAAAATGGCTTCCCTGGGAACCCTGACCTCGGGGGTGGCCCACGAACTCAACAACCCCTTAAACAACATCTCCACCTCCATCCAGATATTGATCGAGGAACTGGAAGATGATAACCTCGATTTCAAACGCGAGCTGCTTGTGGAAACCGAAACCCAGGTGGAGCGGGCCAGGGATATCATCAAGGCCCTGCTTGAGTTTTCGAGAAAAACCGATCACAAGCCCATGCCGGTTCAGCTCAAGGAACTGGTCGCGAAAACCCTTCGGTTGATCAAGGGGGAGGTCCCGGCAAATGTCGAGGTGGCGGTGGACCTGCCCGAGGGGATGGAAGCGGTTATTGATCCCCAGCGGGTTCAGCAGGTCCTGATCAACCTGATTTTAAACGGGGTTCAGGCCATGGAAGACGGAGGGATGCTTACCATCCTGGCCGAAAACCGCCCCGGCGCAAAAGAGATCTGCATTCGGATCAAGGATACGGGGAAGGGGATCGCCAAAGAAGAACTGCCCAAGATTTTTGATCCGTTTTATACCTTAAAAGACGTGGGAAAGGGATCGGGCCTCGGGCTTTCGGTTTCTTTAGGGATTATTGAACAGCACGGCGGACGCATCGAGGTGAAAAGCGAGCTCGGCAAGGGCACGGTATTTTCCGTTTTTCTGCCCGCTGAAAAAAATTGAGAAAGAGGCGTTGGGTTCATGGAACCGGCAAAACCCCTGATCCTGGTTGTCGAGGATGAAAAGATCGCGCTGCGGAACCTGGAACATATCCTGATCAAGGAGGGGTATGCGGTCATGACCGCCGATAACGGCGGCAAGGCGATCGATCTGCTCAACGCGCACCAGTTTGACCTGGTGATCACGGACCTCAAGATGGAAAAGGTCGACGGCATGGCGGTGTTAAAGAATACCCGGAGCCTTCAGCCCTATACCGAGGTGATCATCATCACCGGTTACGCCACCATCAATACCGCCGTCAAGGCCATGAAGGACGGGGCCTACTATTATATCGCCAAGCCGTATAAGATCGATGAGGTCCGCAAGGTGGTCAAGGAAGGTCTTTTCAAGCGGCAACTGGTTCTTGAAAACCTCAACCTCAAGGAGCTGCTTAAAAAACCGAGCTCCATTCCCTTTCTTCTCGGGAACAGCGAGTCCATTGAGGAGGTTCGTAAAACCATCCGCCGGATCGCCCCTTCCGACAGCAACGTCCTGATACTCGGCGAATGCGGAACCGGCAAGGAGCTGGTGGCCAAGGCGATTCATCAGTTGAGCAATCGCTCCGGGAACCGTTTCGTCGCGTTTAACTGCGGGTCTTTTACCGAGGATCTGATGGCCAATGAACTTTTCGGGCATGAGAAAGGCGCGTTTACCGGCGCACACCAGACCAAAGCCGGGCTGCTGGAGGTTGCCGACGGCGGAACCGTGTTTCTGGACGAGGTGGGCGACATGCCCCTGACCATGCAGGTGAAACTGCTGCGCGTGATTCAGGAAAAGGAGTGCCTGCGCGTCGGCGGTGTCGAAACCATTTCCGTGGATGTCCGTTTCATCGCGGCCACGCACCGCAACCTTAAGGAAGACGCTCTCAAGGGCTATTTTCGTCAGGATTTATTTTATCGTTTGAACATCGTCACCATTCTTCTTCCGCCCCTTGCGGACCGGAACGGGGATGTGCCCTTGCTGGCGCACCATTTTCTGGATGAAAAAAATCGGGGCATGCAGAAAAACATCCATACCATCGACCGGGAGGCCATGTCCCTGCTCAATCAGTACGGCTGGCCGGGAAACGTGAGGGAGCTTGAAAACATTATCGAGCGGGCCGTGGCGCTTTGTGAAGGCCCCTCCATCACCACCGAAAACCTTCCGGATTATATTCGAAACCTCTCCATCGAGACCTATCGGCAACGCGCCTCCGCCATTCCCACCCTGGAGGAACAGGAAAAAAATTATATTCAATGGGTATTGAAGAGCTGCGATGGGAACAAAACCAAGGCGGCCGGCCTGATGAATATCGATCGGGTATCCCTCTGGCGCAAGATCAAACGCTACGGGCTGGAAGAGCCCTGAAGGCGAAGCCCCGGGAAGGGCAACCCCGTTAAAGAAGGCGCCTTAGCACGCTATTATTTGATCTGATTTCTGCCGCTTTTTTTTGCCGTATATAGATTCTCATCCGCCTTCCGAAAAACGTCATCGAAGGTCTGGCCGCTTTTTATTTCAGCAAGCCCGAAGCTGAGCGTGACCGTAAGACCGGGTGCAATGCGGTTCCAGTCATGGGATTGGACCAGGGTTCTGATCCTTTCACATCTCTGGACGGCATCAGAAAGGGTCACCCGGGTGAAGATAAAAATGAATTCGTCCCCGCCGTATCTGGCGAGCTCATCGGTTTTTCGAATATTTTCTGTGAATATTCTTGTGATTTCTTTCAACACCGCATCGCCGACCTGATGGGAAAAATCATCGTTGATATTTTTGAAGCGATCGATATCGCCGATGGCAAAAATCAGGGGCGTGCCGTAGCGTTCGACAACCGCAAGGCATCTTTGCATCAACATTCCAAGATAGCGCCGGTTATGAAGACCCGTAAGGCTGTCCTCGACGGACATCTTTTCAAGCATAGTGTTCTGATGCTCAATCAACCTTCGGTTCTTGAATTCCGTTACCTTGCCGTAAAAAATCATCCGTCCGATCACCCAGCCGAGTACGACCAATACGGAGCCGTTGAGATAATGCCCCTGCAGAATCGCGGAATTCGGCTGAAGCCATGTGATGCCGGCAAAAAAGATAACCGATGGGATTGTGTAGAATATCAGACTGGATAGGTTCGGCAAATTAAAGAAGGCCGTGGCGCAGAAGATGCACAGAATATAGACGGTAATCTGGCCGTGGATCAGCTGATCAATGGAACTGACCCCGGCGCACCAAATAAAGATAACAAAAGCGGTGATTCGGGTTAATAAATGATACCACGGGAAAACCGGATGCCTCAAGAAGTAACGGTTGATCAATAGGGGAATGAAAAAAATAACGGCCAGGCCAATAAAAGCGAAATGGGCGTAACACAGGTATTGGTAGCCCGGTGTTACATTCCAGAGGCCCGACCTGTAATTCGCATAGTCAACAGCGAGAATAGGCAGATGACAAGTCATTAGGATGAATACCAGTTTTTTGATATTGAAAAAGGTGCTTAAATTGACTTGCTCTAGAAAATCCTTTTTGGCGGCACCCAGCCGATGATCCAATGAATAGCTGCGTATTTGCTGATATATTTTTTTCATTTACAGATACAGGGGCGTCATGTCCACCCGGCGGCTTTTACACCGCCGCACGTTTGGGTGGTGATGTTTTTTCAGTCTATAAGGGTTAAGAAGGCGAATGAGAAAAGGTCAATGACGGTATTTGTATAATCTGCTTTCATAAAAAAAATCAAACCATAAATTTTTTACATCGGGCAATTTGTTTTACATTTTACCCCCGTTTCGGTATGTTAAATCAAACGATTTGATTTTTTAACCTTGAAAAGGAAGAGATCATGTCCGCAAAAAACAGCTTTCAGCCCGACTGGACCGAGAAGCCGCCCAAAAAAGGGTCTTACCGTTCCATATTCAAATGGGGAAGCCCCACGGAGTTCAAGCATCCCAGCAGCGCCTGGTACGCCATGCTTAAAGAGACCTTTCACATGACGGACGCGGATTTTGAGAAACCGCAGTTTGAGGGGAACGAAAAGGTTGAAATCAAACAGGCGATCGGGCTGTCCGAGCGGCAGATTAACGCCTTTGTGGAGATCGTCGGCAAAAAGAACGTGGCCACCGATGATTACAGCCGGGTAAAATACAGCCACGGCAAGACCATCGACGAGGCCATGGATCTCAGGCGCAACATCGTCCGTTATGTACCGGATATCGTCATCCATCCGCGAGATAAGAAGGACGTGCGGCAGATCGTGAATTACTGCAACGCCCAGCGCATCCCCCTGTATGTATTCGGCGGAGGGTCTTCCGTGACCTTCGGGCTGCAAACCCCCAAGGCCGGGGTGATGCTGGTGATGGGCACGCACATGAACCGGCTGCTGTCCATCAATGAATTCAATCAGACCGCGCGGGTGCAGCCCGGCATGCTCGGTCCTTCCTATGAAGAGGCTTTAAACCAGGCGCCGAAGCGGTTCGATACCGATCTTCGTTATACCGGCGGGCATTTTCCCCAGTCCTTTGAATACTCCTCCGTGGGCGGATGGGTTCTCACTTTAGGGTCGGGTCAGGCCTCCACCTACTACGGGGATGCCTATGACCTGGTCCTCAGCCAGGAGTACGTCACCCCGGCAGGGTCGTTTAAGACCCTGGAGTTTCCGGGAACCGCCACCGGCCCCAAGGTTAACGACATCATGAAGGGAAGCGAGGGGGCCTTCGGGGTCCTGGTGGAGCTGACCATGAAGATTTATCGATACATGCCCGAGAACACCCAGCGGTTCGCCTTCATGTTTCATTTCTGGGACGAGGCGGTGGACGCCAGCCGGGAGATCCTGCAGGGGGAGTTCGGGTTTCCGGCGATCTATCGAATATCCGATCCCGAGGAGACCGAGGTGGGCATGAAGCTTTTCGGCATTCACGGCACCCCCATCGACAGCTTGGTGAACCTGCGCGGCTTCAAGCCCATGGAGCGTTGCCTGTGCATCGGCACCGCCGAAGGGGAAAGGGGGTATGCCAAGCATGTCAAGGAGCAGATCACTCGGATATGCCGGCAGTACCGGGCCATGACCCTGACCGGCTTTACCGCCAGAATGTGGGAAAAAACCCGTTACAGGGAGCCGTACATGCGCGAAGACCTTCAGGATTACGGCGTGATCATCGACACGGTGGAATCCGGGGTGACCTGGGACAACCTGCACCGGCTGCATCAGGGGGTCCGCGCCTATATTAAAAATCGCCCCCAGACCATCTGCATGACCCATGCTTCGCACTTTTACCCTCAGGGAACCAACCTCTACTTCATCTTCATCCTCAGGGCCAAGGATCATAAAGATTTCCGGCAATTCCACGACGGCGTGCTGGATGCGATTCTCCAGCACGGGGGATCCATCAGCCACCATCACGGGATCGGAAAGCTGTTTAGTCGGTTGATGGAACCCCACCTGGGAAGGGAGCAGATGGAGGTGCTGCGCGTGTTGAAAAACCATTTTGACCCCCACAACATCATGAACCCCGGCGGACAGCTCGGCCTGGATTCGCCCTAAAAAAAGATTGCCGGTTCAGACCTTATGGAACCGTAAAAAGTCCAAACTGTTCGCTTCGTGAGTCTTTCGGGGCGCGGT
>CAZFWD010000272.1:0-10703 GCA_964522535.1 uncultured Desulfonema sp. | reverse complement strand
GAAATCCGACACGCGCCTGCCGTCTTACCACCAGGAATTGTTAAAAAACTTTCTCACCCACTGCGACCTGGTCAAGTTTGCCGCGCACCAGCCGTCGACCCCGGACATTCAAAACACCTTTAACAGTTGCAAACTGTTTATCGAGGAAACAAAGCAGGCCCAAACCGCCGCCAAAGAAAGCGAACCCTAAAAAAATCAATCTAAAGAAATGCATTTTCATTCACCCTGGACATTGCTGCTTTTGATTCCCGTTCTTGCCCTGCCGGCTCTGCGGCGGATCACTTCAAAAACCGGAAGCCTTCGGTTTTCGTCGGTGGTCCATGCAGCGCAATCCGGACGCTCCCTGCGGCAGCGGCTGTTATGGCTGCCCACGGGGCTTCGTCTGCTCGCCCTCACCTGCCTGGTGATCGCCCTGGCAAGACCGCAGACCGGAAGGGAACAGGTGCGGGAGATCAGCAAGGGGATCGCCATTGAAATGGTGGCGGACCGCTCCGGCAGCATGGGCGCGGAAATGGAATATCAGGGAGCACGCATGAACCGCCTGGAGGTGGTCAAAAAAGTCTTTTTGGACTTTGCCCTGGGCAACGGCAAGGACCTGCCCGGACGGCCCAACGATCTGATCGGCATGATCGCCTTTGCCCGTTATGCGGACACCACCTGCCCCCTGACCCTGGCGCACGGCGCGTTGCCGCTGTTTGTAAAAAACCTGAAGATCGTCACCCAGCGATCCGAGGACGGGACCGCCATCGGGGACGCCCTGGCCCTGGCCGCGGCCCGGTTGAAAACCGCCGAAGAAACCCTGAAAAAACAGCAGAAACAAACAGACAAGGCTTACGAAATCAAGAGCAAGGTCATTATCCTGCTCTCCGACGGAGAAAACAACTGCGGCAAAAGAAGC
This sequence comes from uncultured Desulfonema sp., assembly GCA_964522535.1. Classification (GTDB taxonomy): domain Bacteria; phylum Desulfobacterota; class Desulfobacteria; order Desulfobacterales; family Desulfosalsimonadaceae; genus DYLE01. The sequence continues at coordinate 9,805 of CAZFWD010000272.1, read as the reverse complement.
CCGGAAGAGGCGGCGGAGCTGGCGAAAAAATGGGGAATCAAGGTCTATACCATCGCCATCGGCGGGGGCGAAGCCATGGCTTCCATTCGAACCCCCTTCGGGGTATACAAGATGCCCACCCATGCGGGCGTGGACACCGCCACCTTAAAGGCCGTCGCCGAGAAAACCGGAGGGTTGTTCAAGCAGGCCAAGACTGCGGAGGACCTTGCCGACATCTATAAGGAAATCGACAAACTGGAAAAAAGCGAGATCGAATCGATCCGATACGTGGATTACAGAGAAAACTATCTTATCTTTGTTCTGCTGGGGCTGGGCCTGCTGGCCGCCGAGATCCTGTTATCCTGCACCGTGTTCAGGAGAATCCCATGACCAGCATCAAACTCCACCACATCGAAATGCTGTTTCTTCTCTGGTCGGTTCCGGCGATCATCGGTGTCTATGTTTATGCCGGCTTGAAACGGGCCGCGGCGCTGAAACGGTTCATCGACGCGGGGCTGATGGATAGAATCCCCATGACCGCGAGCCCCGCCAAACGGAGATGGAAGGCGGCGGCGGTGATCACCGCCATGATCTTCATGATCCTGGCCGCGGCCCGGCCGGCCTGGAACCCCAAACCGGAGACCGTGGAACGGAGCGGCCGGGATGTGGTGTTTTTGCTGGATGTATCCAAAAGCATGCTGGCCGAAGATCTGAAACCCAACCGGCTGGAACGGGCCAAACTGGCGATTTCGGACTGCCTTGACGTGCTTTCGGGGGACCGGGTGGCGCTGGTGGTGTTCGCCGGCACTGCGGCCGTGAAATGCCCGCTGACCCAGGACTACGGGTTTTTCCGCATGATGCTTGAAAACATCAGCCCCGACGACATCTCCCGGGGAGGAACCCTGATCGGGGACGCCATACGAACCACTCTAGACGAGGTTTTTGACGACCAGGTCAAGGCGTATAAGGACATTATTCTGATCACCGACGGCGAAGACCACGACAGCTTTCCGAAGGACGCGGCCAAAAAAGCCGGCGACAGGGGAATCCGCCTTCTCGCCATCGGTCTCGGGGATGAAAACGAAGGACGCCGGATTCCCATCACCGACGAGAACGGAAACAAGCTGTTTTTAAAGTATCAGGGACAGGAGGTCTGGACACGGCTGGATGCCGACACCCTTCGGGAAATGGTCAACGCCACCCCCGGGGGCAGGTACCTGAACGTGGCCACCGGCACCATCGATCTGGGAAGCGTCTACCTCAAGCTGATCGCCACCGCTGAAAAAAAGCGTCTGGCGTCTGAAACCATCAAACGGTATGAAGAGAAATTCCAGATTTTCCTGGCTGTGGCCCTGTTCCTGCTTGTTTTAGAAATGGCGATCAGTGAGCGGAAAAAGGAGAACCCGCATCATGCAGGTGCCTAAAATCCCCTTTTGGATGATTGCCTGTCTGTTCCTGATTCCCGCGGTCGTTCGGGCGGCCTCCCCCGCCGACCTGATCGAAAAAGGGAACCGGGCCTATTCGGCGGGCCGATACGATGAGGCTTTGAAAGACTATGACGCGGCCGGTGTGGATGCCGTCAAATCCCCGCAGATCGATTTCAATCGGGGAGCGGCCTATTTTAAAAAGGGGGATCTGGCCAAGGCGAAGGCGGCATGGGAAAACGCGGCCTTAAACAGCAGGAATATTTTCCTTGAAGCCAAAGCGCTGTATAACCTCGGAAACTGCGAATTTTTTGAGGCGAAACGCCAGACGGACAGCGACCCGCAGAAAGCCCTTGACGCCTGTGCCCGGAGCATAACATATTTTCAGGAGGCGCTCGATCTGTTAAGAAAACCCGAAACGGAATCGGGAACATCCTTAAACTCCCTTAAAAAGGACGCCTCCGAAAACATCGAAATCGTCCGGCTGGTCATGAAATCGATTTTAGACGAACTGAAAAAACAGCAGGAGCAGGCCGAAAAACAGCAGCAGGCATCGGAAAACCTCAAAAACCTCATCGACCGGCAAAAGGCGCTGGCAAACCACAACCGACAGCTTGCCGATGAAAAACAGGCCCAAGGCGAAACCCCGTCCCTAAAGGACAAGGCCTTAAAGTTGGCCGAAGATCAGGAGCAGTTGCGCAGGGAAACAAAAGCCGCCGCGGATCAGCTTCAGGGGTCGAGCAGCCGGAAACCCGACCCGTCCCAAAAGGCCCGAGAACACTTAAATCAGGCCCAAACCCGGCAGAGATCCGCTGTTGAAAAAATAAGCGCCGAGGATCTTTCCAAAGCCCAAAAGGATCAGGAAAACGCGATAAAGGAAATGGAAAACGCCTTAAACGCCCTGGAAAAATCCCAAAAGGAAACCGGCCCGGGGAAACAGGAGCAACCGGGCGAAACGCAGACCGCTGGAAAAAAAGCGCCGACCGAGCCGAATCAGGATTCAGCGCAAAAACATCAGGAAATGGACATGGCCGCCGGACAGGAGAATGCCGAGACCATCTTAAACGAGGAAAAAGAAAACAAAAAAAATCGAAGGCCGGTTGCTTCGGGAGGGTACCGGGAGGTGGATAAGGATTGGTAGGCATGACTAGGCGCTTTCTTATACCCGCAGGCATACTCCTTCTCGTCTGCCTGTGGCGCATTTCTGCGGTCGCCGGCACTATCTCCGCGACCGCGGCGGTGTCATCCAGCGAGGTTTTTGTGGGGGAGACGTTTACCCTTCAAATTCAGGTGTCGGGAAGCGAATCCCCGGAAAAACCGGATCTATCCGGCCTGGACGGGTTTAGCGTATCCTTTCAGGGCGGCAGCCAGAACAGCTCAAGCGCCATCACGATCATCAACGGCCGCATGACCCGAACCGTCCAGGAAGGGTATGTCTTTTCCTATCAGCTCACCCCGCTTCGCGAAGGCAGGCTCACCATTCCGGCCATAACGGTTCACGCCGGCGGGGATGCGGCCACGACCCGCCCCTTGACCATTACAGCGCAAAAACCCTCAGAAACGGACGATTTCAAACTCAGGGTTTCCCTTTCAAAAACCCGATGCTATGTGGGCGAACCCGTGACCCTGACGGTCACCTGGTACCTGGGAAGCGATGTTCAGAGCCCCGCGTTTACGCTTCCGGTCCTTGACAAAACGGATATGTTTTACATGGCAGACCCCAAGCCGAATACCGACCCGCAAAAAGAGTACTACCGCATTCCTCTTGGAAACGGCCAGGTGATTGCCGAAAAGGGGCGCGGCGATTTAGACGGGCGCGCCTATACCACCCTAAGCTTTCAGAAGGTGCTGATCCCCAAAAAATCCGGTGTGATCCGCCTTGATCCGGCCACCGTCTCCTGCAAAACCCTGGTGGGATACCGGCGTCAACAGAGCCCGTTCGACAATGATTTCTTTTCCGACTTCTTTGATCACAAGGGATTCGGCGAAATTCGACGGGGGGTCTACCGGCAGACCGTGGTACCTTCAAATCCCTGCAGGTTGGCGGTTGATGAGCTTCCGGCAGCCGGGCGTCCATCCGACTTTTCCGGCCTGGTGGGGGAGTATGAAATCAGGGCGAATGCCACCCCCACCTCCATGAGCGTGGGCGATCCCATCACCCTGACCCTTACGATCAGCGGGCCCGAGTATCTGGAACCCGTGGAACTGCCGCCCCTTGCGGATCAGACCGCGCTTTCCAGGGACTTTAAAATCCCATCGGAAAGGGCCACCGGGGAGATCCTGGGGGATAAAAAGGTTTTTACTCAGACCATCCGGCCGCTTTGTTCCGATATCACAGCCATTCCTCCGATAACCCTTCCCTATTTCGACACCCGGTCCGGCGCCTACCAAACCGCAAAAACCGAGCCGATTCCGATCAAGGTCAGCCCCACCCGCATCATTACGGCCGGGGACGCCGAAGGGTCAACCGCCCCGGTGCCCATGGGAAGCGATGTGGAAACCTGGTCCGCGGGCATCGCACATAACTACGAAGATGAACGCGCGCTGATCCCCCAGATTCAGGGCCCCATCGAATGGCTTTCCTCAATCCAGGGGATCGCCACGATCTTCCTGCCGCCCTTTGTCTACCTGATGCTGCTCTTCGGATCCGTCCTTAATCATCGCAGAAAGGCCGATCCGCTCTCCGCTAAGGCGAAAAAGGCCGGTCCCCAGCTGGTCAGGGCCGTCAAATCGGCCAGGCATGCCGGTTCCGCCCAGGCGTCGGCCGAGGTTATCCTGGAAGGGTTTAAGGTTTACCTGGGGGATAAGCTTCGCGTCCCTTCGGGCGCTTTGACCTTTAATGACGTGCGCGGACCGCTTCTGCAAAAAGGGGTCGCGCCGGAAACCCTGGACGCTTTGAAAACGCTGTTTTCAGACTGCGAGGCGGCCCGGTACGGCCACCGTTTAAAGAACCAGGAAACCGACCCAATCTTTAAGGATGCGACCGACCTGATCAAAAAACTGGAGAAAACCCTGTAGATGAATGCAGACCGCCGAAAAAACGTTTTGTCTGCCTGCGCCTTCGCATTCGCGCTCCCGGCACGGGTACTGGCGCTGTGGCTGTGCTTTGCCGCGGCCGCCGCTTCGGGCGCGGCGGTGTCCGAAACCCCGGCGGCGGATCTTTTCCGCGAGGCCAACGACCTGTTTCATCAGGCCGATCGAATGGCCGCCCGAAACCCGGAAAAGGCGACCTCCCTCTACCGACAGGCCGCCATGCGGTATGAAAACATCGTTCACCGGGGCGGCATTCGCAACGGCCGGCTTTACTACAACATCGGCAACGCCTACTTTCGAACAAAAGATATCGGCCGGGCGATCCTAAACTACAGACGGGCGCAGCAGTATATGCCAAATGACGAAAACCTGCGCCAGAACCTCTCCTACGCGCGCACCAAACGGCTGGACAAAATCGAAGAACAGCAGGAGACACGGGTGTTCAAAACCGTGTTTTTCTGGCACTACGACCTTTCCACTCAGGATAAAATCCTGCTGTTCAGCCTCTTTTTTGTATCCACCTGGGTCCTGGCCGCGGCCTGCCGGTGGGTCCGCAAGCCCGCGCTGTGCTGGATGGTTGGGGTCATGGCGGTGCTCGCGACCCTGACGGGCGGTTCCCTGGTTGCGGAATCCATCGCCCTGTACCGGGTCAGGCCGGGCGTCATCATCGACCCTTCGGTGATCGCCCGCAAAGGCGACAGCAGCGCCTATGCCCCCAGCTTTAAAACCCCCCTGCATGCCGGTACGGAATTCAACCTCGTAAAAGAGCGTGAAGACTGGTTCCATATCAAGCTTTCCGACGGCCGCACCTGCTGGATCCCGGCAAACACCGCCGAGTTGGTGAGATAACCAAAGAATTGTTAGCCAAAAAATTTGACAATTTGATTTATTTCTTGCACAATAAAGCCCTGTCTTCTCCCGGCCGGGCATAAACCCGGATCGTATCGCAATCTCAAACCCACCCGTCAAGGAGGACGACGATGGAAAACCTCATTGCAAAACTCATGGAACTCTTTACGATCTACGGCATCAAGGTGCTCGCCGCACTCGCCATTCTGATCATCGGGCGATGGATCGCTTTGGGCGTCAGAAAACTGATGCACCGGTTTATGGACCGAAGCAGGGTCGATCCGACCATCGTGCGGTTTGTCGGCAACCTGACCTACATCGCCCTGCTGACCTTTTTTATCATCGCGGCCATCGGCCAGATCGGCATTCAAACCACCTCCTTTATCGCGGTTCTCGGCGCCGCCGGCCTGGCCATCGGCTTGGCGCTTCAGGGTTCCCTGTCCAACTTCGCCGCGGGATTTTTGATGATTATCTTTAAACCCTTTAAGGTCGGAGACTACATCGAAGGGGCGGGAATCGCGGGAACCGTGGAAGAAATCCAGATATTCACCACCCTGCTGGCGACCCCCGACAACAAGGCCGTCATTATTCCCAATGCAAAGCTGACCGCCGACAATATCATAAACTACTCATCCAAGGGCACCCGCAGAGTGGATATGGTTTTCGGAATCTCCTACGGGGATGACATGGACAAGGCCCGCAGAATCATCTCCGATCTGATCTCCGGTCATAACAAGATCCTCAAGGAACCCGCTCCCCAGATCGCCCTTCTTGAGCTGGCCGACAGCAGCGTCAACATCGCGGTGCGCCCCTGGGTAAAGGTGGCGGATTACTGGGATGTCTATTTTACCATCACCGAACAGGTCAAGAAGGCGTTCGACCAGCAGGGCATCAGCATTCCCTTTCCCCAGCAGGACGTGCATTTATACGAACATCAAAAATAAAAAGATGAAACATGGACCCGTGCCCAGCGCCTGAAAATGTTTTAGATGAGTTGCTCAGCCTTCTGAAGCTGGAAAAGATCGAGGAAAACATCTTTCGCGGCAACAGCCAGGATTTGGGTTTCGGGAGCATCTTTGGCGGGCAGGTGCTGGGTCAGGCCCTGTCCGCGGCCTCCCAGACCGTGCCTTCCGAGCGGAGCGCTCACAGTCTCCATGCCTATTTTCTGCGTCCGGGGGATTCAAAACTTCCCATCGTCTATGAGGTGGACTGCATCCGGGACGGAAAAAGCTTCACCACCCGCCGGGTAGTGGCGATTCAGAAAGGACGCGCCATATTTTCCATGTCCGCCTCGTTCCAGATCGATGAGCCCGGGTTTGAGCACCAGATTTCCCCGCCTGAGGTGCCTGAACCCGAAGGGCTGATCTCCGAGCTGGAGATGGCCCGAAAGGTCCAGGACAAAATTCCGGCTGCGATCCGGAACCAGATCCTGTGCACCAAGCCGATCGAAATCCGACCGGTCAATCCGGTCAACCCATTTGCCCCGAAAAAGGAAGACCCCGTGCGGTATGTCTGGTTTAAAACCATCAGCAGAATGCCGGATGAGATGGCCGTGCACAAATACATCCTGGCCTACGCCTCCGACTTCGGGCTGGTGTCCACCTCCTTACGGCCCCACGGCAAAACCTTCTGGGACTCAAAAATGCAGGTCGCCAGCCTGGACCATGCCATGTGGTTCCATCGGGAGTTTCGGATGGACGACTGGCTGCTCTATGTCGTCCACAGCCCCAACGCCGCCAGATCCCGAGGCCTCAACCACGGCAGCATCTTCACGCAAGACGGCAGGCTGGTCGCCTCAACAGCGCAAGAAGGGCTGATCCGGTATCGCGGCGGCGTGAATACAAACGCTTCGAAACCGTAACGGTTTATCCCGATGTTTTAATTCTTTTAAAAATCCAAGGAGATCAAGACCTATGGCAACCGTCATTGTTCTGGGCGGATGCGGCGCAGTGGGAAGCGTCGTGGTCAAAACCCTGGCCGGTCAGAAAAGCTTTTCGCGGATTCTCATCGGCGACATCAACGAGGCACGGGCACAGGAAATCGCCCGGCAGAGCGATCCCCAAAAGGTGTCGGCTGTTTTCGTGGACGCCGAGGACGTAAAAAGCATTCGGGCCGCCATATTCAAATGCGACCTGGTGATCAACTGCATCGGCCCGTTCTACAAAACCGTCAAAACCATCCTTCAAACCGTCATCGACGCGAAAATCAACTACGTGGATGTCTGCGACGATGTGGACGCCACCCTGGACATACTCGGTCTGGACGAGGCGGCAAAAAACGCCGGAATCACCGCTTTAATCGGCATGGGCAGCTCCCCGGGGGCCACCAACCTGCTGGCGAAATTCGCCGCCGACACTCTGCTTGACGAAACAGAGGCTGTGGATATCTTTCACGCCCACGGCGGAGAGCCGGTCGAAGGCGAAGGGGTGATCGGTCACCGGTTTCACTGCATGCGCATCGATATTCCCATGTTTCTGGACGGGGAACTCAAGCAAGTCAAATTTTTCGAAGACGACGGGATCGCGCTCAGACAGACCTTTGATTTTCCCGCGATCGGAAACAACATTCCGGTCTACCCCTACCCCCATCCCGAACAGGTCACCATTCCGAAATACATTCCCTTAAAACAGGTCACCAACCGCGGCACGGTGCTTCCCCATGAGTACTACAGCCTGATCGCGGACATATGCCGGCTGGGCTTGGACAGCCGGGAGCCCCTCGAGGTGAAGGGCCGGACCGTGATCCCCTATGCGTTTGCCATGGCCTACATTCTTCGGGAGCGGGAACGGATTTTAAAGAAAACCGGATTCGGCAGGCAGCGCGGCTGCTGCTCGGTGGTGGTGACCGGAAAAAAAAGTGAAAAATACCGCCAATACCGGTTTCACATGGCCTCCCAAACCCAGGCCCTGGGGGAAGGCACCGGGATTCCCGCGGCCGTAGGGGGCATCCTGATGCAGCAAGGAAAAATTACACAAAAAGGGGTGCTGCCGCCTGAAGGCTGTGTCAACCCGGCGGATTTTATCACCCTGATCTCACAGGTCATGGGCCTTGACAAAAAAAAAGGCTCCAGCGAAGAATTCAGCGGGGTGATCATTGAAGAGGTGGATGAAACCGGCAGGATCAAGCCCATCAACATGTAGACGCCATGCGCGAGAATACCTATATCCTGGCCATCGACCACGGTACCTCGGGAATCAAAGCGGCCATTGTCTCGGTGACGGGCCGGGTGATTGATTTCGCGTTTGAAAAAACCCCCATTTATTTTCTTCCCGGCGGCGGGGCCGAACAGGATCCGAAGGACTGGTGGAACGCCCTGATCGCGGCCGCGTCCCGGCTTGTTCAAAAAGGCGCGGTTCGCCCCGAGGCCATTTCCGCCATGGCGGTCTCTTCCACCTTTTCCACCACCGTGGCCGTGGATGCAAAAGGCAGCCACCTGATGAACGCCCTGACCTGGATGGATTCCAGGGGCGCCCCCCATGTGAAGCGGATCATCGGAGGGTTTCCCAGCATCGAAGGATACAACATTTTTAAAATCGCCCGATTTATTCCCAAGACCGGCGGCGGCCCCACCCTGTCCGGCAAGGACGACATCGCCCATGTCCTCTGGGTAAAAAACGAGCACCCGGATCTGTATCAGAAAACCCACATGTTTCTGCCCAGCAAGGATTACCTGAACCTGAGGCTGACCGGCCGGTTCGCGGCCTCCTATGATTCCATGCAGCTGTTCTGGGTGTCCGACATTCGAAACATCCACCGCATCCGCTACGACGCAAAGCTGATCGACTTTCTTGGGATCGACCCGAACAAGCTGCCGCCCATGAGGTCCGCCACCGATATTCTAGGGAATTTGAAAAATGAGGTGGCGAAGCAGATCGGGCTTCCTCCCGGTGTGCGAGTGGTGATCTGCTCGCCGGATCACCAGACCGCCTGCATCGGCTCCGGGGCGGTGAAAGATTTTGACGTCCACCTCTATGTGGGCACCTCCTCCTGGGTTCAGGCGGTGGTTCCGTTTAAAAAAACAGACCTGTTTCACTCCATCGCCTCATTTCCCACCGCCATCCCCGGCAAATACCAGTCGGTGAACGAGCAGGACATGGCCGCCGGTTGCCTGGATTTCCTGTTTGACAGGGTGATGTTTTACAAAAACGAAATGGGAATCATAAGACCCGAAAACCCCTATGCCCACCTGGATGCTATCGCCGGCCGGGTGCCTGCCGGCAGCCGCAACCTGATCTTTCTGCCCTGGTTAAACGGGGAACGCACGCCCGTGGATGACACGGCCCTGCGGGGCGGGTTTTACAACATGTCCAAAACCACCAGCGCCGAGGATATGATCCGGTCGGTGATGGAGGGGGTGGCCTACAACACCCGGTGGAGCCTGACCTATGTGGAACGGTTTGTGAAACGAAAGCTCTCCCCCATTCATATCATCGGCGGAGGGGCGCAGTCCAAGGTCTGGTGTCAAATTTTCGCCGACGTGCTGGAGAGGGAAATCTACAGGGTGGAGCACCCCCGGCAGG
>CAZFWD010000271.1:0-4677 GCA_964522535.1 uncultured Desulfonema sp. | reverse complement strand
GATATTTCAACGGAGATTCCGGTGGCCAGCGCGCAGTACGATTATACCTCCGGGGATACCCCGGTGATCAGCACGGATATCCAGTACCGGGATACCGGGGTGCTGCTTTCCGTCACCCCCAACATCAATGAGCTCGGGCTGGTGACCATGGAGATCGATCAGGAGGTCAGCGAGCAGTCCCAGAACGTCCAGGTGGGGGACCAGGACTACCCCTCGTTTTTCAAGCGGGCCGCCCAGACCACCCTGACGGTTCAGGACGGGCAGACCATCGTCATCGGCGGGCTGATCAAGCAGACCACCGCAAAGGGGGCGGCCGGAACCCCCTGGTTCATTCGAATCCCGGTGATCAACTTTCTGTTCGGCAAACGTTCCGACTCTTTAAATAAAACCGAACTGATCATTCTGATCTCCCCCCATGTGATCGCCCAGATGGATGATGTGGATGTGGTTACCAAGGAGTTCACGGAAAAGGTGGGAAGCCTGTTTCAGGACGCCGAATCCCCCGGCTGGCGGAGGGATGGCGATTAGCGGGGCAGGCCGTCCTCACGGTTTTTAACAGGATCCGGCCCTTTTGATGAGGTATGTGATCAAGCCGATACGCGTTTTTTTAATCCTGTTTTCAGGGGCATGCCTCATCCTGTGGCCGGGCCTGCCCGGGGCGGCCGAGGACGCCCCGGTTGCCGCCCCTTCAGAGATCATCCTGTTCATATCCAAGAATATCCGGCCCTACATCGAAGCGGCGGACGGCATGCGCCAAGCCCTGGAACCCATTCCGGGCGCGCGGATTGAAACCATCCTGCCCGAGCGGTTCGAAGGCAAGGCCGGGGGTGATCTGGTCCAGCGGTTTTCAACAACCCCCCCCGATCTTCTGGCGGCGCTGGGGCCTGAAGCCGCCGCATTCATCTGGAGCGCCTTTCCGGGAAAGACCCCGGCAAAGGTCTACGCCGTCATTTTAAATCCGGACAAGGTGATCGGGGAAGGGGACGGTCCATGCGGTATTTCCTTAAACATACCGGCTGAGACCCAGCTTGCCGCGATTTGCACCGGTCTGCCGTCGGTGAGGCGGATCGGGCTTTTTTACGATCCCGCCAACAACCAGACGTTTTTTGACCGGGCCGCGGCCGCCGCTTCGGACCTCGGTATCGACCTGGTCCCGCTGAAGGTGTCCTCCAAAAAGGACATCCCGCTGCTTCTTAAAGAATCCGTAAACCGCGTCGACGGCATCTGGCTGATCCCGGACCGGACCGTGATATCCGAGAGTATCGCCCAGCATATCATCAAGGAGTCGGTGTTGCGGAATGTTCCGGTGGTGGGATATAATAAATTTTTTTATCAATCCGGAGCGGCCATGGCCTTTGTGTTTGATTATACGGCCCTGGGCGGCCAGGCCGCCGAACTGGCCAAACAGCGCCTGTTCCAAGGCAAATGCGATCCCCGCCCCCCGGTTTTTCAGGTTTGGATGAACCGGGCCGTCATTGAACGGCTGGGCATTGCCCTTGGTGAACCCCAACCCCCCCAGATGGTATTCGGACCGTGAGAACACCGGGAATACACGCAAGGCTGCTGTTTGCGGCGTTTATGATCATCAGCCTGACCTCCCTGGCCCTGGGGGGCATCGGGGTAAGAATGCTGCACGGGTTTATTCAGGGCCGGTTTGAGGAACGCTTTCAGTTTCTGGCCAGGTACCTGGCCCTCAATTCGGAGTTGGGTATTTTGATCGATCAGCGCGGCATGCTGGCGGGGCTTGCCGGAAACCTGCTTGCGGAAAGGGATGTGGCGAAGGTGACGATTTACAACAGCGCCGGGGAGCCTCTGGCCGAGTCCTTCAAGGAGATTCCGGGGCCTTTTGTCACGGTTTCCGCGCCGGTGCGGCTGAAGGCGGGGGATGAGGAGATTCAGGCGTTTGTCTGGCCGTCCTCCACGCCGGATACCGCGGGGATTATCGGGAAGGTGGAGATCACCTACAGCACCTTTCAGATCGCCCACCTGCTGAAGGGGATCACCCTTCGGTTTGCAGGGTTTACCGCCGGACTGGCCGGGCTGTTTTTGTTGATCTTTTATTTTATTTCCCGCTCCCTGGTCGCGCCCCTGACCCGGCTGGCCCAGACCGCCCGCAAGGTGGGCGAGGGGGAGCACGGGCTGCGAACAACTCCGGGCAGCCTGCCGGAGACGCGGCAGGTATCCCAGGCGTTTAACGCCATGCTGGATTCCCTGGAAAAAAGCCGGCAACGGGTGGAGGCGGCCAACCGGGAGATGGCGCACCAGAACCTGCTGGCGGAGATGGGCAAGTTTTCCATGATGATCGCCCATGAGATCAAGAACCCTCTGGGGATCATCAAAAGCTCCTTTGATCTCCTTAAAACCGAATCCTCGAAGGATTCGCGCAGGGTCCTGATCGGGTATATCGAAGAGGAGATTCAGCGGATCAACGGTCTGATCGAGGACTTTCTGTCGTTCGCCAAGCCGACCAAGCCCTCTTTTCGCGTGGTGGACGTCAATATGATGCTTACGGAGTTTCTGGACCGGTTTCAGCGCTTAGATTCCGCAAAGGGGGTCCGGATTGAGCGGCGCATTCCTGAAACCTCCTGCCTGTCGTATCTGGATCCGGACCTGTGGCGCCGGGCCATCGACAACATCCTAAAAAACGCGGTGGAGGCCGGCAACGGAGAAGGGATGATAGGGGTGGCGGCCGACTGCCGGGAGGACACCTGGGGCGTGGAGATTTCCGATCAGGGGTGCGGGATTCCCGGGGAGGTGCTTGAGCGGATTTTTGATCCGTTTGTAACGACCCGGTCCAAGGGGACCGGGCTCGGCCTGGCCTACACCGCCCAGGTGGTCTCCGCGCACGGCGGTCGAATATCCGCGAAGAACCGAAAGGAGGGGGGCGCGCTGTTTCGTCTGGAGGTGCCCCGGGAGCCTGTTAAGGAGCCCAATAATGATTGATTTGTTCGATGGGGATGGGATAAGGGGGTAAATCATGGCCTATATCCTGGTCGTCGATGACGAAGAAAAAATGCAGCATTTGCTTTCGATCATGCTGGTCCGGCACGGCTATAGCGTTGAGCGGACCGGCGACGGGCTTTCGGCGCTTGCGATGATCAAGGCCAACCCCTATGACATGGTCATCTCCGACATCCGCATGCCTAACATGGACGGCATGGCGCTTCTATCCGCGGTCAAGGAGCTGGGTATCCCCTGCCCGGTGGTGTTTATCACCGCGTACGCCACGGTGGATTCGGCGGTGGAAGCCATGCGCCGGGGGGCCGCGGATTACATCACCAAGCCCTTTGAGGAGTCCCGTATCCTGCTCACCGTGGAGCGGACCCTGGGCATCTCCCGAATCATGTCCGAGAATATCGAACTCAAGCGGGAGCTGTCGGAGGTATCCGGCGGCGGCGAGATCATCTACGCCTCCGACACCATGGCCCGGGTGATGGAAAACGCCCACCGGGTCGCGGCATCGGATACCGCGGTGCTGATCACCGGGGAGTCCGGAACCGGAAAGGAGGTGGTGGCCCGGTTTATCCATGACTCCAGCCCGCGCAGCAAGGCCCGTTTTGTTCCGGTGAACTGCGCCGCGATCTCTCCCACCCTGGTGGAATCCGAGCTGTTCGACTATGAAAAGGGGGCGTTTACCGGTGCGGACCGGCGCACCAAGGGGAAGTTCGAGTTCGCGGCGGGGGGCACCGTGTTTCTGGACGAGATCGGGGATCTTCCCCTGGAGGCCCAGGCCAAGCTGTTACGAGCGCTGCAGGACAAGCGGATTCAGCGGGTGGGCGGAAACGAGGAGATTCCTTTAGATGTCCGGATCCTCTGCGCCACCAACCAGGATCTCAACCACCTGGTGGAGACCGGAAAATTCCGTCAGGACCTGTACTACCGGATCAACGTGTTTCCCATCGACACCCCGCCGTTGAGAAACCGCCTCGATGATATCGTTCCCCTGGCCGAGCATTTTCTGAAGCGGTTTTCCGGCGGAAAGGATATTCGGCTGACCGACGGGGCCGCCCGGACCCTTACGGCCTACCCCTGGCCGGGGAACGTGCGCGAGCTGGCCAATGCCATGGAGCGGGTGATGATCCTGGACCGGGGGGAGGGAAACGTGACCGCGGAAACCCTGTCGTTTTTGAGGGAAATGCCGGGCGCGCCCGCCGCCGAGGACCGGTTTTGCCTGCCGCCGGAAGGGCTTTGCCTGGAAGCGCTTATGTTTGACCTGGCGCGTCAGGCCATGGCGGTCTCCGGCAACAACCAGACCGCCGCGGCCCGGCTGCTCGGCCTGACCCGCGCCAAGTTCAGGGTGCTGGCCCGGCAGGCGGAAAACGACCACGCATCATCCACACGGGGGAGCAGGTGATTGTAAAGGCGGCCCGATTTTTTATCCCGGTTTTTGCGGTCCTCTGGATGGGGGTCTTGCAGCCCGCGTTTTCCGCCGACCCGGAGGACACCCTGCTGATGTTTGTGGGGGAGCCCATCGATGTCCTGAGCATCGCCTCCCGGCGTGAGGAGAGCGCGGCCCAGGCTCCGGCCGTGGCCCATGTGATCACCCGGCACGGTATTGAAACCCGGGCGGTGCATACCCTTGCCCAGGCGCTTGCCCAGACCCCCGGTTTCTATATGGCCCAGCGGGAGTGGGGAAGCCAGCCTTACCTGCGGGGAATTCCGGACTCGGTGCTGTTT
>CAZFWD010000270.1:0-2933 GCA_964522535.1 uncultured Desulfonema sp. | reverse complement strand
GTCGGTGAGGCATTGAATAAATTCGGCACCGAGGAACAAAAGGAAAAATACTTAAAGCCCTACCTTGCCGGAAAACTGGTGGCCGCCGAGGCCCTGACCGAGCCCAGGGGCGGGTCGGACTTTTTCGGCGCCATGACCCGGGCCGAGCTTTGCGGGGACCACTTTATCCTAAACGGCCAGAAGCGTTTTGTGGTGGGCGCTCAAGGAGCGGATTTCTTTCTGGTCTACTGCCTGACCAACACCGAACCGGCCGCGCACAAATACAACCGGCTCAGCCTGCTGATCGTGGACCGGGGGCCCGGAGTGGAAACCGAGTACCTTTACGGGCTCATGGGCTGCCGGGGCGGCGGGACCGGCCGGCTGGTGTTTCGGGATGTAAAGGTGCCCAAGGAAAACCTGGTGGGCGAGCTTCACGGCGGGGCGCTCTGCTTTCATCAGATGATGATCCCTGAGCGTCTGACCTCCGCAGCCGGCTGCCTGGGGGTGTGGGGCGCCCTGGACCTGGCGGTTCGATACTCCAACCGCCGAAGGGCCTTCGGAAAAGAAATCCGGAAGTACCAGGCGGTCAGCTTTCGCGTGGCGGACGCCATCACCCAGTTGGATGCGGCCCGAGGACTGACCTATATCGCGGCCCGGGCCGTGGATGAAAACTACCCCCGCATGCGCCGCCTGGTCAGCGAGGCCAAGCGCTGCGCCACGGAATCGGCCTGGAATATCGTAAACGACGCCATGCAGATCATGGGAGGGATCGGGTACACTGATGTCTATCCCATTGAACGGGCGGTAAGAGATACGCGACTCGGCATGATCTGGACCGGTACCAGCGAAATCATGAACCTGATGATCCAGCACGAATACTACAACCAGGTTCTGGACCCCTCCTATGACCGCCGGATGATGGAGGACGACGCCACCAACCCGGACTCCACCGAACGCTGCTTCACGGACGAGGACATGGCGGCTGTTTTTGAAGGCAAAATCGATAATTGATACAACCGTAATAAGTCTGAGCTGTGAGCGCGATTGAGGCTTTGAGGGGAAAGGAAAAATTTTTGGCAAACAAGGCCCTTGCTATACTGAAGCAGAAGGAACGAGAAGACCGGCGCCGGCTCATCGCCGAAGCCGCTCAAACCCTATTCGCCAAAAAGGATTTTCGGGAGGTGACCGTAAGGGAGATCGCAAAGGCGGCGGATGTCAGCATCGGCACCATCTATAACTGCTATGCGGACCTGACGGAACTGTTTCTTGAAATCTTCTTGGACCACGTCCAAAAAATCACCGCTGTTCTGGACCGGAAAACGCGAAACCAGTACCCTTCCCTGGATCGGCTCTGCAAAACCTATATTTCCTATCTGAATGAAAACATGTCCTTCTACCAGATGATGGGGCATTTTATGCTGGGCGGACAGGTTTCCGAAAAGGCCGGCGAAAAGTTAGATCAGATGATGAAACAACTGATGGACCGTATCGATCTCATGATCCCATCCACCAAAAAACAACAGACCGATGGACGGCTTACAGCCCACGCCCTGTTCTCGGCCTTAAACGGAATCATGATCAGCTACGCCCGGTATCCCGGAAGAACGCCGGCGGAGATACGGCGCCACACCCTTCGGCTGGCCGGCGTGGTGGCGGCGGTTTTCGAAGGGTAACCGAAAACCGGACACGGACAGGCGCTCTGGGCTGGATTTAAAAAGAATACAAAAAAAGGGGCGGACTTAAAAAAACATAAGCCGCCCCCTTTGAAGGTTTAAACGTTATCTGCTAAGTACGCATCTCTTTCCGGCGTCTCATCATCATCATCGCCGATCCGCCCAGCAGCAGGGAGAAAATGATCATGCCCAATTCGGATAGGGTCGGAATGGGCGCTCCCGAAGCAATGCTCAGGGTCGGGCTGACCGATCCGATGCACCCGGTCTCGGTGTCAATTGCGCTGACCGTGATAGGGAAGGTCCCCGGCTCGGTCGGGGTCCCGCTCAGCAGGCCGTCTGCGGAAAGACCCATGCCGGACGGAAGATCACCATCCAACTCAAAGGTATAGGACCCGCTACCGCCGGATGCGGTAAACTGAACGTCACTGTAGGGCGTGTCGATTGTACCGGCTGACAGCGAGCCCGGTCCTACTGTAATGATCGGACAGTTAACCGTCAGGGAGACGGTGACCTGCCCCGAACAGTCTTCCGGACTTTCATTCAGCGTATCTGTGGCGGTTACGGTGAAGTTGAATGTGCCTCCTGTGGTCGGTGTGCCGGTCAGCTCGCCATCGCTTGAAAGTGACAACCAGGCGGGAAGATTTGATGATGTGAATTCGTAATTCCCATAGCCCGCCTCATCCGCCGTAGCGAAAAAATACACCGGGCCATAAGGTGCGCCGATGGTCCCGTCTGACAGCGTATCCGGCGTCACCGTGATTATCGGGCATTCGCCGGGCGGAATGATAACATCAAAGCTGCCACTGTCGTTGGTGGTGTGTTTGACCGGCTGCCCGCTCGCGATATAGTTCGACGGGGTTGTGGAGGCGCTCCCCTCTCCATTGATCACGAAAGTGAAGGTTTCGGTATAATCGCGGTCATCTGTATTGGCTGCGACATCTGATTCAGGAATCTTGGCGACGTTCTTATAAGGCGTGTTCGGATAACCCTCAAGGACAATGACGGAGTCAATAAACTCGAAATTGTCCACAGGCCATGTGTCGGCGGTCACCGGGCTGAAAAAAAGAACGTTCTTCAGGCCTACGGTTCCCGTGTGACCCGTAACCGTAATTTTCCCAAGCTCGCCGATGCTGGGGGTTTCCGGTATGGTCACCACGGTGACGACCTTGTTCGAGTTCGCCCTAACCCTACAACGTAAGTTAAAAAATTTTATGCTTGTACTTGATCCTTTTTTCGGTTACATTACGCAACAAAACCGAAAAAAGGAGGTGCCCCATGCTA
>CAZFWD010000269.1:0-2968 GCA_964522535.1 uncultured Desulfonema sp. | reverse complement strand
TTTATTGATAATAAAAATTATATAATGCCACACCTTTATCCGCTTTTCAAACCCGAATTTTTATGTTAAAGGTGTTTTACTATGGCACATACGATCTGTTTAGCAAACCAAAAAGGCGGGGTGGGAAAAACCACAACAGCCATGAACCTGGCCGCGGCCCTGGCGCTCTCCTCCCGAAAAACCCTTCTGGTGGACTGCGACCCCCAGGCCAACGCCACGACCGGCCTGGGGATTGATAAAACCACCCTCACGCAGTCCCTTTATCACGGCCTGATCGGCCGGTCGAATGCCGCGGAAATCACGCTCAAGACTGAAATCGATGGGCTTTTTATCATTCCTTCCAGGACCGAGCTTTACGGATTCGAGTTTGAGATGATGACCAATGAAGGGCGATACGGGGTTTTAGGCCGGCTGCTGGCCGAATGCGAGAACGATTACGCCTATATCATTGTAGACTGCCCGCCCTCTTTGAGCCTGCTGACCTTAAACGCCATGGCGGCCGCCGATTCCGTGCTGATCCCGCTGCAGAGCGAATTTTACGCCCTCGAGGGGCTGGGGCAGATTTTTCAGACCATCAAGCGGATCAAACAGGGCATCAACCCGCGCCTGCAGATCGAAGGGATTCTGCTGACCATGTTCGACAAGCGGACCAACCTGGCGAACCAGGTGGCGGATAACGCCGAAAAACACTTCAAGAACATGGTTTTTAAAACCCGCATTCCCCGCACCGTCCGGTTGGGCGAGGCGCCCAGCTACGGAAAACCGATATTGTTGTATGATCCCTCGTCCTCGGGATCGACAAGCTATATGGCCCTGGCCGAGGAGGTCATGGACGGTCGGCGTTTAAAAAAGGACTTTGTGATCCTGTAACGCGGACTTCGTAAAAACATAAAAAAGGACGGCGCATGCAGGAAGACAGCGATACGGCAAAAGGCGGCGTAAAGAAAAAAAAGCGAAGGCAGACCGGTCTGGGCAAGGGCCTGGATGCGCTTTTTCCCGAAATCAATCTTCGAGAAGAGAAGATTTCGGGGCGATTTTTTGAGTGCGACACCGACCGCATTCGGCCCAACCCCCATCAGCCGCGCAGCCGGTTTCCCGAAAACGAGCTGGCGGAGCTTGCCGATTCCATCAAAACCCAGGGGATCCTGCAACCCCTTTTGGTCCGGGAATCCGGGGACGGGTATGAGCTGATCGCCGGGGAGCGTCGGCTGCGGGCGGCAAAGCTGGCCGGGTTGTTTAAAGTCCCGGTGATCGTCAAGGATATTCACGCCTCCGAGCTTCTTGAGCTGTCCATCATTGAAAACATTCAGCGGCAGGACCTAAACCCCATCGAGGAAGCGGAGGCCTATCAGCAGCTTTTGACCGGGTTTAAACTGACCCAGGAAAAAATCGCCAAACGGGTGGGCAAAAGCCGGTCCGCCATCGCCAACTTCCTAAGGCTGAATCAGCTTCCGGCCGATATCAAGGCATCGGTTCGGGACGGGCTGCTGAGCATGGGGCATGCCCGGGCGATCCTTGCCTGCCAGACCACCGCCCTGCAGCGCAACGCCTGGAAGATTGTGATTTTAAGAGGGCTGTCGGTGAGGGAAACCGAGGACCTGGTTCAGCGGTTAAACGCCGAAAAACCCAAACCCCCCGCCCCGGCCGGACGCCGAATGGATGCTTATCTTTCAAGCATTGCACAGGAGCTTGCCGGGTACTTCGGCACCAAGGTGCTTATTCGGCGGCGAGGGCAAAAAGGGAAGGTGGAGATCGAGTTTTACAGCGACGATGATCTGAACCGGCTGCTATCCATTTTGAAATCCCGCTGATGGGCGTCGATCATGCCGCTCCACATCGTGATTGACGGCTACAACCTGATCCGCCGCTCCCCGGTGCTGGCGCCCCTGGACCGAAAAGACCTGCAGCGCGGGCGGGAGGCCCTGGTGGCCAAACTGGCTGCCTACAAGCGGCTGAAGGGTCATCCGATCACGGTGGTTTTTGACGGCGCGGCGGGATACTTTGGGTTTGAAAAAAGCTATACGGAAAAAGGAATCAAAATCAGGTTCTCCCGTCCGGGGGAGACCGCCGATGCGGTGATTCGGCAAATCGCTTCACGCGAGAAATCAAAATCCCTTGTGGTGAGTTCGGACCGGGCGGTGGCGGATTTTTCAGCCGCCCAGGGGGCCGCCACCATCAGCGCTTCAGAATTTGAGGAAAAAATGGAGATGGCGGGGCTTATGGATGTCAAAGGGACGGATCCGGGACCCGGGACGGACGAGGGTTGGCTGCCCACAACAAAAAAAAAAGGGCCGAGCAAGCGGCTTTCCAAAAGAAACCGGCAGAACCTAAAAAAACTGTCGAAACTCTAAAATTCTATCAAAAGAGGCGGGCGTGTTGAAAATCTGCGTCATCGACGGCCAGGGCGGGGGCATCGGCTCGGCTGTGATCAAACGGCTCAAGGAGACGTTCGGGGAGTCCGTTGAAATCATCGCCCTGGGCACAAACGCCATTGCCACGGCCCAGATGCTGAAGGCACGGGCCAACAAAGGAGCATCCGGGGAAAACGCCATCGTGCAGACCGTAAACCAAGTGGATCTGATCATCGGCACCGTGAGCATCCTCATGGCCAACGCCATGATGGGTGAGGTCACGCCGAAAATGGCCGAAGCCGTGAGTTCCTGCCGGGCGAAAAAATACCTGATCCCCCTATCCCAGGAAAACGCGGTGATCGTGGGGACGGCCGCCGTGCCCCTGCCGCATATGATCGACGAGCTGATTGAAGCGCATTTAAAAAACCTAAGTATCATTTAAAATCGTTTAAAATAACGCTTGACAAGGGGTGCGCCAATCTATATTGTCAACAGCAAATTAAGAAGGTTCCAGGTTGTCAAAAAAAATTACGTAAGCCCCGGAATTGTTCCGGGGCTTTTTTTATTGAAAAACAGAAAGAAAGGTATTTATTGAAGTTTGAAGCATTTAATTTTCA
>CAZFWD010000268.1:0-17220 GCA_964522535.1 uncultured Desulfonema sp. | reverse complement strand
TCTGGCCTTCAAACTGGGGGGATTTAATCCGCACGCTGATGATGGCGGTCAACCCTTCCCGAACGTCATCCCCGCTGATTTTTGTTTTGTTGTTCTTTTTTGAATCCAGGTTGGCCGCATACTGGTTGATGGCCCGGGTCAGGCCGGTTTTAAACCCGATCAGATGAAACCCCCCTTCAATCGTATTGATATTATTAGCAAATGAAAATATAATCTCATTAAAGGTGTCGTTGTATTGAATCGCCATTTCCACCTGAATATCGTTTTTCTCCCCTTCAACAAAAATCGGGTCGTGCAGGGGGGTATGCCGACGATTCAGGTACTTGACAAAGGCGGCCAACCCACCCTCATAACAGAACACGTCTTTTTTGTCGGACCTTTCATCCTCGATGCTGATGGTGAGGCCCTTGTTTAGAAAGGCGAGCTCCCTGAGCCGTTTTGACAGGATCTCATAGGAAAACGCGTCGGTGGTGAGGATTCCGGTGTCCGGCTTAAACCGAACCTTGGTCCCCTTTTTCTGGGTATCCCCAATGGTTTTTAGTTCGCACTGCTTGGCCCCTTTGGAATAGGATTGATAATAAATTTTGCCTTTTAAATAGACCTCCACCTCCAGGATTTCAGACAGGGCGTTCACCACGGATATGCCCACCCCATGAAGACCGCCGGACACCTTGTAGGAGTCATGATCAAACTTTCCGCCGGCATGCAGTTTGGTCAGCACCACCTCAAGCGCGGGCATGTTTTCGGTTTTATGCATCCCCACGGGTATTCCCCGGCCGTTGTCCTCAACACTGACGCTTTTGTCCGTATGAATGGTCACGTCAATCCGATCGCAATACCCGGCCATGGCCTCATCGATGCTGTTATCCACGATCTCGTACACCAGATGATGGAGCCCTTCCGTGTCCACATTTCCGATGTACATGGCCGGCCGAATCCGGACCGCTTCAAGGCCTTTTAAAACATTGATGTTGTTTTCGTCATAGGTCGTATGTTGCGTTTTATTCATATCTTCATCGGCATGATAATGTTGAGGTAGTTTCTGTCGTCATTCTTGTTTTTTTCTCGAATTTTACAGGGAAGTTCCCGGTCCTTGATGTTGACCAGGATCGTTTCCCCTTCGATGAACCCCATGGCTTCAATAAAATACCTCGGATTAAAGGACGCCTCAATCGGTTCCCCGTCATAAACGATTTCGATCTTTTCCGTTGATTCCCCCACGGTCGGATTCACCGCTTTTATCGTCAATTCATTGTTTTCCAAATGAAAGGTGACCCCGGGATACTCTTCGGAGGTGATAATGGCCATGCGTTTTAACACCATGGTCAGCAACCCCTTATTGAACTCAATGTCATAGTCGTCCTCGATCACCATAAGATCGTTGTATTCCGGAAACATGCCGTCGAGCAGATTGATAATAAGGGTCTCATTTTCTTTTTTGACGATAAAATGATTGCCCTTGACCCCGATTTCGACCACCCCTTCGGGCTCAAGGAATTTATTGACCTCGTTTAACCCTTTTTTCGGAATAATAATGCTCTCCCCTGCTTGAAACCCGGATTTTTTGTCGCAAAGATAATCGATTTTGGAGAGCCGCTTGATATCCGTGGACACCATGCGGAGCAGGTTTCCGTCTTTTTGGGATATCCGCTCCAGGTTCACGCCGATCATGTGTTCCCTTTTTTCACTCCCGGCAACACTGATCGTGATGGAGGCTTCGATCATATTTTTAAAACAGGCTGAATTTATTTTTATAAAAGATGTCTTCTCCACCTTGGGGATTTCCGGAAACTCATCGGGATTCATTCCCAGCAAATGATAATTCAGTTTTTCCGAGTTTATCTCAATCCACCGGTTTTCTTTTTCATGAATAAACAGACGGTCGTCTGGAAACATTTTTACGATTTCATTTAATTTATGGGCATTTACGGCAACGACTCCCTCTTTTTCAACCGTTGCGGAATATACCCCTTCAAAACCGGTTTCAAGGTCCGTTGCAGACAGAACGACCCTGTCTTGGTCGGTCTTTATCTTGACGTTTTCGGTAATGAGCAGGCTTGATTTACGACCGGTGATCCCCTGCATTTTTGACAGCACATCTGTTATTTCTTTTTTATCTATTATAATTTGCATTATAATATTCCTTTACTAATTATAATATTAAATAAATTAATCCCGGTTGAAAACTCCAATAAGTTTGTAACGCTTTAATAATAATAAAATAGGGTGTAAACTCGGGGTATGAAAAATCTCGTATTTTTTATTCATAAAAAGCCGTTTTTAAACAAGCCTGAACGCGATTGTTTAAAACTATGCGTTTGCTGACAAATAATCAATAGGTTTTTAAGAGACGGGCAAGGAAAATGAGAGACAGGCTGAAAGCGTTTTATTTTAATTATTTGTGGTGGATTTGGCAAACCATTCTGGTCTTTTTGATGATATTTTTCTTTATATTGGGTGTTCAGGTGTTTATCAAAGCCTATCAATTGAAGAACCCCTTTGATTTTATCTTAACTTTTTTTGCCTCCAACCTGATGATTTTGATCAGCGGGGTTTTGGTTGTCGGTCTGATTTACCGAATGATCGGGGTGTATCGCTTGGTTTGTCGCAAAAAAGGCCAAGAAGAAAAAAACGACCCGTCATGATCGAACCGCCAGATAAAACAGCATGCCAAAAAAGTGCAGGATGCTTCCCCCCAGCACAAACAGATGCCAGACGGCATGATGGTAGGGCATTTTTTTCCAGGCATAAAAAATGATTCCCAGGGTGTAAGAAAGCCCGCCCATCACAACCCATTTCATCATCCCATCAGGGAGCATCTCCAGCATGGGTTTTATGGCGATCATGGCCAGCCATCCCATGGCGATATAAATACCCAGAGAAATACCCTTGTATTTTCCGATAAACAGGGTTTCAAAAATGATGCCGCCCACCGCCATCATCCATATCAGCGAAAAAAGCGTCCACCCCCAGGGCCCGCGCATGGCAATCAGGGTCACCGGGGTATAGGTGCCCGCGATCAGAAGAAAAATGGATGAATGGTCCATCAGCCTGAAAAAATTTTTCACGCGAACGCCGGTAAAGGAATGGTAAAGGGTGGAGGCGAGATAAAGAAGAAAAAGGGTTGCGCCGTAGATGCTGAAGCTGACGATTCGCCAGGGATCGCCGCATTGGCTGGCTAAAACAATCAGCAGCACCATGGCCGCAATGCTGAGCGCAGCCCCGATCCCGTGGGTGATGCTGTTGGCGATCTCCTCTCCCAGGGTGTAGTGGTCTGTAACAGCGGTTTTTGCGGTCACGCTTTTGGACACCATTTTGTCTGCGAAAATATTTGCGAAAGCCGTTGAATGCCGGAAAAACGGGCTTTTTTATCTATTACATTGATTCGATGTTGAGTCAAGCTTATCTATTCGGCCGTCAGCTCCCGATGAATCTGCGCCATCCAGTCCGGCATGCGTATGGCGTTTTTTTGCATATACCCTTGGGTATAGGGCTTTAGATCAAGAATGGGGCTGCCGTCCACCGCCTCCAGGCCTTTGACCTTGAGGATGTTTTTCTCTCGTGAAATCAGTGGCACGGCCGAAACCAGCACGGGGTTGGGCCGGGCCGGGCTGCAGGTGGCGAAAATGCCCTGTATGGGAAGGTCCTGTCGCCCCATGGGATGCACCTTTTTGAGCTGCCGCCGGGCCGGATCCAGCAGGTGGGGCCAGTAGAGCACCAGGATATGCGAAAACCCTTCAATGCCGTCCAGAAGCGCTTCCCAGCAGGGATCGATGACCAGCTCGGAAACCAGGTTTTGATTTTGAAGATACTCCGCCTTGATTTTTTCCATCCGTTCGGTCAGCGAGAGATCCGAATCCCCGGCGCGAAGCATGGGGGTTTTGATGGCGCTTCGCACCACGCCCACCGGGGTGAGCTGGATCGAAGAACGATTGATCGGCTCGGTGTTCATAATTTCTCCGAACAGGCTGTATTTGTTTGGCGATGGGGTTACATTTCCAATGAAACGGTCAGCATGGTGGTAAACGGCGCGCCCACGTAGTAACTCGTCGCTCCGGCCCGGCTGTCATCCATCGCATTGATATCCCCGACATCCTCATCGTCAAACAGGTTAATAAATTTTTGGCTGATCTTCAACCCCTCAAAAAAAATAGTTCAATAATTACAGACAAATAAGTTTATCAAAAATGGTCTTGGCACTACACTTTTTCCTCAATCATAATTTCCTGAAGCAATTTAAGATCCTGTTTGACGTCTGCCCATTCAAAGCAATGGCCGGCTTGTTCACGCCTGCGATTCAGTTCTTTGCGCAACACCAGGGCAAGGAAACTGCAACATACAGGACCCCTTTTGAATGCGGCTAATAAAAAAAGCCGGGAAAAGCCTGTATGGACAGGGCCCGCAAAGCCTTCCTGAAAAAGCAATCAGGATAGGGCCTCTTTAATCCGGGCCATGGCCTTTTCGGTGTTTTCATAGCTGTTAAAGGCGGAAAGACGGATGAACCCCCTGCCGCATACCCCGAACCCCTCGCCCGGGGTACAGACCACCCCGGCCTTTTCCAGCAGCAGGTCGAAGAATTCCCAGGAATCCATTTCGGTGTCGACCCAGATATAGGGGGAGTTGATTCCGCCCACATGGAAAAATTCTAGACGGTCCATCTCCTGCCGAATCCGCTGGGCGTTTTTGAGGTAAAACCCGATGATTTTCCTGGCCTGGCGCTTGCCTTCGTCGCTGTAAACCGCCTCGGCCGCACGCTGGATGGGATAAGACACCCCGTTGAACTTAGTGGAATGCCTGCGGCTCCAGAGCGCATGAAGGTCATACCGGTTCCCGGCGGCGTCATACGCCCGGCAGCCTTTCGGAACCACGGTGAAGGCGCAGCGGGTGCCGGTAAACCCGGCGGTTTTGGAAAAGCTGCGAAACTCCACGGCGACCTCCCGCGCCCCCTCTATTTCGTAGATCGAATGGGGAATCGTGTCATCCTGAATAAAAACCTCGTAAGCCGCGTCAAACAGGATCAGGGCCTTGTTTTTTTTAGCATAATCCACCCACTCGCCAAGCGCCTTGGCTGTGGCGGTGGCGCCCGTTGGGTTGTTGGGAAAGCACAGGTAAATCAGGTCCAGGGGTTTATCCGGAATTTCGGGAACAAAACGGTTGGCCTTGGTGCATTCCAGGTAAGCGATGCTCTGGTCCCGTCCGTCCGCAATCCCGCCGGTCCGTCCGGCCATCACATTGGTATCCACGTAAACCGGATAGACCGGGTCGGGCACCGCGACCGTAATATCCCGGGCAAGGATTTCCTGGAAGTTGCCGGTGTCGCACTTGGCCCCGTCGCTTACAAAGATTTCCTCCGGGGAGATATCCGCCCCGCGCGCCTGAAAATCGTTTTGGGCGATCGCCTGTCTTAAAAACAGATACCCCTGTTCGGGTCCGTATCCTTTAAACGTCGCATCCTCGGCCATTTCATCCACGGCCCGGTGAAGCGCTTCGATGCAGGCCAAAGGAAGCGCCCGGGTGGCGTCTCCGATCCCGAGCTTTATGATCTCCCGGTCCGGATGGGTTTTCTGGTAGGCATTCACCCGCGCGGTGATGCCTGAAAAAAGATAGGATGCCTCAAGCTTGAGGTAGTGTTCATTGATTCGAATCATGGGTTGACGGCTCCTGCACGGATTGGGTGTGTGTCAAGATTCATGGTTGCTAACCCTTTTGTTGTGTGGCGTACCATAGCCTATTTTTGAACAATTTGAAAGCCCGTTCAAATCCACGCGGTTTGAATTTTCCGGGCTGTTATTCCCGCTTGACAGGGTTGATGGATTTTACATAGGCTACTTGACAGGCGAAGGCAGGTTGTCGGGTAAATAAACAGAAAACCACAAGGCGGAAGATACAGGAGAGAGCGCATGCTTGAGGAGCTTATTGAAGACGGCATCAAGATCGTAAGGCTTGCAAACGGCAAAACAAATCCGTTGACCCGGGAGATGCTTTTTCGCTTGAAAGAAATTATCGATGAAGCGGACAACAACCCCACACCCAAGGGGATCATCCTTACCGGATCCGGGCGGTTTTTTTCAAGCGGGTTTGACCTGCCGATTTTCACCGGCTTTAAGGATCAACAAGAGGCCATAAAATTTTTTGAGATGGAAGAGGAGGTGCTGGTCTCCCTGTTTGCCTGCGCTAAGCCGGTGGTGGCTGCGATCAACGGACATGCCGCGGCCGGCGGCCTGATCTATTCCATGGCCGCGGATTACCGGATCGCCAAGGATCATCCCAAAATCAAGATCGGCATGACCGAAATCAAGATAGGGCTGCCCCTGACCCTGGCCCAGGATGAGGTGATGCGGTTCGGTTTTGACTCCAACCTAAAGTTTCGGGATGTGATGTTTTTTGCCAAAATGGTCGATGTGTATCAGGCCAAAGAGCTGAAGCTGATTGATGAGGTGGTGGCGGAGGACCGGTTGATCGAGCGGGCCAAGCAGGTGATCTGTCAGTGGATCGATACCCCCAACCGTCCGTTTATTCAGATGAAAAGGCTGATGCGGATGGATACGGTCCGCCGGATTCGAAAAAAATTAAAAGAAGAGAACTGGCAGGAAGGGATGAGCTGCTTCTTTAAGGACGATGTGCGCCAGGCCCTGGAGTTTGTCCATGCCAGCATGCAGTAGCGCGGGCGGCTGCGATGGGCCATGACGTATTAAGGGATCTCCTGCCCCTGGTGGAAAAGCCCAGCCGGTATCTGGGAAACGAGGTCAACGCGGTTTATAAGGACTTGGGGTCGGTTCGGCTGAAAATCGCCCTGGCCTTTCCGGATCTCTACGATATCGGCATGTCCCACCTGGGCATTCAAATATTGTATCATATCCTAAACCGCGACCCGAATATCGCCGCGGAACGGGTGTTTGCGCCGGGCCTGGACCTGGCGGGCCAAATGAAGCAATCCGGAGCTCAGCTCTGCTCCCTGGAGAGCGCCACCCCTCTGTCCCGGTTTGATGTCATCGGGTTCAGCCTGCTTTATGAGCTCAATTACTCCAATGTTCTGATGATGCTTGCGCTTGCCGGGGTTCCGTTTCGCGCCGCTGACCGGGATTTAGACTGTCCCGTGGTGATCGCCGGAGGCCCGTGTACGGTCAACCCGGAGCCGGTGGCTGATTTTTTCGACGCCATGCTGGTGGGCGACGGGGAAACCGCTTTTCTAGAAATGGCCGGGGCTTGGATGGCGTGGAAAGAGGGGGGCGGCCGGGACAAAGCCGCCCTGTTAAAATCCTGGACAACCATCGAGGGGGTGTATGTCCCCCGCTTTTTTGAACCGCAATACGATGCGTCAGGATTTCAATCGGTTAAGCCGGTCTTTTCCGGGTATTCCCATGTGCTTCGGCGGATAGAACCGGACCTGGATGCCGCGCCATTTCCGGAGGCACCGGTGGTTCCTTATGGCAAACCGGTTCATGACCGGCTTCGGTTGGAGGTGGCCCGGGGCTGCACGCGGGGATGTCGGTTCTGCCAGGCCGGAATGATTTACCGCCCGGTTCGAGAGCGGTCTTTAGAGAACCTGATTTCCTTGGTCGACCGGGCGCTGTCCGCCACCGGGTACGATGAAGTCTCCCTGCTTTCTCTGAGCACCGGGGATTACGGATGCCTGACCCCGCTCATGCAGCATCTGATGGGCCGGTACGCGCAAAAAAATGTTTCCGTGTCTTTACCCTCCTTTCGGGCCGGAACCCTGAGCCCGGAGATGATGGCGCTGATTCGGCAGGTGCGCAAAACCGGTTTTACCATCGCGCCCGAGGCCGGAAGCGAGCGGCTGCGATCGGTGATCAACAAGAATATATCCGAAAAAGAGGTGCTCGATACCGTCACCCACGCCTTTGCCCTGGGGTGGACAGTCATCAAGCTTTATTTCATGATCGGTCTTCCCACGGAAACCGACGAAGACATCCTTGCCATTGTTGATCTGATCGAGCGGATTCGGCGGGTCCGGCCCAAGGGCAAAAGGCCGCCGGTCATAAACGTCAGCCTCGCCACCTTTATTCCCAAGCCGCATGTGCCGTTCCAGTGGACGCCCCAGATTCCCCTGGAGGAATCTCAGGACAAAATTTTCGGCCTGCGCAGCCGCCTGAGGCTTCCCGGGGTTCAGGTGAAGTGGCAGAAACCCGAAGCCAGTTTTCTGGAAGGGCTCTGGGCACGCGGCGACCGGCGGCTGTCGCGCCTGCTGGAAGCCGCATACCACAGGGGCTGCCGGTTTGATGGGTGGACGGATCTGTTTCGCTACGACCTGTGGAAGGCCGCCTTTGCGGATGCCGGTATGGATCCCGGCTTTTACATCACCCGAAAAAGGGAGGTTTCCGAACCCCTGCCCTGGGACCATGTCGACGTTCGTGTATCCAAAAAGTTTTTAATATCCGAATATGACAAGGCCATGGCCGGCGAGCAGACCCCGGATTGCCGAACCGGGGATTGCCGGGGGTGCGGGGTTTGTGATTTTAATACCATTATGCCTAAAACCCATGCCCCAAAGCCAGAACCCTCGTCTGTGCCTTCAGCGGAGAGCCGGACCGGAGCGGAATCTGTAAACATCCGCGTTGAGGTGATATACGCCAAAACAGGCCCGGCCAGGTATTTCGGGCATCTTGAGCTGGTGAACATTTTTTTTCGGGCCATTCGGCGGGCGGGCATTCCGATACGGTTTACCGAAGGGTTTCATCCAAAGCCCAAGATCTCTTTTCATGATCCGCTTCCGGTGGGCATGGAGAGCACGCGGGAGTCCTTTTTGATGACGGTGACGGGAAAGATCGATATAGCGCGGCTGGCAGAGGCGCTGAACGCCGGTCTGCCTCAAGGGCTTTTGGTGTTGCAATGCGGCCTGGCGGCCTCGTCCCCTGAGCCCAGCGATTTCGACGGGGTCGTTTATACGGTGACCTTATCCGACGGCGTGTTTGATCCGCTTCGGCTTGAGGCGTTTCTCAAGGCCTCCGAATGGATTTTTCATCAAAAACGGCACAACAAAGGGCTCCGGCGGATTGACCTGAAAACCGCGGTCGCCGAGATAAGCCTGCGCGACAAAGACAGGCTTCGAATGCGGTTTTCACCAACGGACAAACAGACCCTTCGTCCCGCCGAGGTGGTCTCGGCAATCTTTCATCTGCCGGATGAGCGCATTCGGCGGGCGATCGTGGTGAAGACCGTGGAGAACGCACCCCTGGCGGTTTCGTTGTAAAAAGCGGTTTATCCCGCTTTGCGGTATTACAGCAGAAAGTAACTTATCGGTTTTAAAAAATTTTTCACCACCGAGCGCACAGAGAAAACAATATTTTTTTTCTGCGTTCTTTGAGGACTCTGTGTTAATATATTTATTTTTTAAACTGTACATAGATAAACCTGAAACAAGGGTGGAGGGGTATGTCAAAGGAACTTGTGATTAATGCCCTGGGGCCTGAAATCCGGGTGGCCCTGCTGGAGGACGGCACCATTGTTGAGCTCTACGTGGATCGAAGCGACGAAACGAATATCGCCGGCAATATTTATAAAGGGCGTGTTCAGCGGGTGCTTCCGGGGATGCAGGCGGCGTTTGTCGATATCGGCCTGAACCAGGCCGCGTTCATATACGTGGACGATGTGATGAATGGACGGAAAAATAGAAGTTTTGAACGGGTCTTTTTGTCCAACGATTCCATTGAGGAGGAGCAGAACGGCCTTGCCCAAGAAACCGCCGAAGAATATGATACTGCGGATACCGTTGTGGCCGGCGCCGACCCGGATCTTGCCATTGAGGAACTGCTTGGCGAAGGTCAGGATGTCCTGGTTCAGGTGGCCCGTTCCCCCATAGGGAGCAAGGGCGCCCGGCTCACTTCTTTTATTTCCATACCGGGACGGTTTCTGGTGCTGATGCCCACGGTGGATCATATCGGGATTTCAAGGCGCATCACCGATGAAAAGGAAAGGCTTCGGCTCAAGGAGCTGGTCACCGCGCTTCGCGATCCCGGGTTCGGTTACATCGTCCGCACCGCCGGAGAGGGTATGACCGAAGCGACCATGCTCAAGGAAATGGCGTTTCTGACCCACCTGTGGTCCGACATTCAGAAAAAATTTCAGTCCGCCGGCGCTCCAGCGCTGCTGCACGAGGAACTCACCGTGACCTTAAGGAGCGTGCGGGACCTGCTGGCCCATGAGGCCGACAAGGTGACCATTGATTCCAGGCCGCTTTATGAAGCGGTTTTGGATTTTGTCGGAAAGTTCAGCCCCCGGCTTCAGGGCTCGGTATCCCTGTATTCCGGCACTGAGCCGATTTTCGACGCCTATAACCTGGAGGTCGATATCGGCCGGGCCTTAAAGAAAAAGGTCTGGCTGAAATGCGGCGGGTATATCATCATTGAAAACACCGAGGCGCTTGTCGCCATTGATGTCAACACGGGGCGGTACGTGGGAACCCATAACTTTGAGGAGACGGTGTTAAAGACCAACCTTGAGGCGGTCAAGGAGATCGCCTACCAGGTCCGGCTTCGCAACCTGGGGGGGATTATCATCATCGATTTTATCGACATGGAAAGAAAATCCAACCAGGAAAAGGTCTATAACGCCCTGATCGAGGCCTTAAAAAAGGACAAGGCGAAGACCCATGTTCTGCCCATGTCGGATATGGGGCTGATTCAGATGACGCGAAAGCGGGTGGTGAAATCATTGAACCGCATGCTGTGCGAGCCCTGTTTTTATTGCGACGGGGAAGGGGTTTTGCCTTCGGGACAGAGCATCTGCAACACGATTTACCGGGAGGTGATTCGCCTGTCCCGGGATGTGCAGGGGGAACGGATAAGCCTTCGCGTGCACCCCAAGATCGCCGATCTCCTGTTGGGCGAAAAAAATGACATCATCGTCTCTCTTGAGAAGTTTTTGCAGCGGCAGGTGGTCATATACCCGGTTTTCGAGTATCATTTGGAGGAGTTTCATATTGTGGAGATGCTTCAATCGTGACCTTCCGGGGGAAGGCGGAACAGCCGTTTTGGCCCTTTTGGGCCGGGATTTTTTTCATGTTGACAAAACATATTCATTTATGATTAATTTTATTGATTAAATTTAAAATCGATGAGGATTCCTCAAGAAGGGATAAAAAAAAGGATCGTAAAAGATGAAACGGACATACCAGCCAAGCAGGATCAGGCGGGCTAGAACACATGGTTTTTTAAAACGGATGTCAACCAGGCAGGGAAGAGCGATCATCAACAGGCGCAGGGCCAAGGGCAGGAAGCGTTTAACGGTTGAATGAGAAGGGAAAGACCGGTCGAATCAGTTCTGAGCGAAGGTCGGCGGGGGTTACGTTTAAAAAGGCCGACAGGATTCTGAAACATTCGGATTTTGTGTTATGCTCGGATCAGGGGAAAAGGGTCTCCGATCGTTTTTTTGTTATCGTTTATATGCCCGGGCGGTTTGACCGGCCGCGAATGGGTGTCACCGTTTCAAAGCGGCTGGGTAACGCGGTGGCACGAAACCGGCTGAAGAGACTGACAAGGGAGTATTTTCGGCTGAACCGGGAGCGCATCGAAGGGGTTTGGGATATCAATATTATTGCAAAAAAATCCGCCTCAACGCTGTCTTCCGCAGATGTGTTTGCCTCACTGGGCGGTTTGTTTGACGAGATAGGGCGGTGATGTTTATTAAATATTTGTTTTTATTTATAATTAAAGCATACCAAGTGACAGTCTCCCCCTTTCTGGGGTCGAGATGCCGTTTCTATCCGTCCTGTTCGGCGTATGCCTATGAGGCGATAAACAAGTATGGGGTGCTACAGGGGGGGGGGCTGGCGGTCAAGCGGATATTGCGCTGTCACCCGTTTCATCCGGGAGGGGTGGACCCGGTACCCTGAACCCGGCGCGGATCGGACGCCAGACGCGCTTTGTGGGCGGTCTACAAAAATTGTGTCGGATTTATCCAGCCGGACCTTATACCGATGATCGATGATCGCATCTGTCGCATCAAACCGAGAAAACCTTCCTCCTGTCGGCCCTGCATGCGTTTAATCTTATTACGGATTTTTTATTTTTAAGGATCACCCGAAAAACTGAACCGGGCTGCGATGGTCGCCCTTCATAGGCAGCAGATCTTCTGTTTGAAGTTGTTTTTTTTGGTATGCGAAAACGGAGGACCCTGTTCGAAGGATCGGTTTTCCGGCGACAACAGGATGTTTGGGAGTGTTGAATGGAACAAGGGCGTTTGTTTCTTGCGATCGTACTGTCAATTCTGGTGTTTTTTGCCTGGGAGCTTGTTTTTGTCGACCAACAAAAGCCTCCTTCGCGACCCGCGCCCGAGAAAAAAACCGAAGAAGCGGTTGTAAACAAGGGGATCGAGATTCAGTCCCCGGCCGGCCTTGAGGCGTTTGAGGAAATTCCCGAAAAAGAATTTCGAAGGCTGGCGGTTGAATCCCCGCTCTATTTTGCCGAGGTTTCGGAAAAGGGGGCGGCGCTTACCAGCTTTGTTTTAAAGAACTACCGGGAAAGTATTGATCAAAACGCGGAAAACAAGCAGTTGATCCCTTCGGCCAACACCGCCGGTACGGCGCTTCTGCGCTTTGCCGAAGACAGGCCGTCGCACCCCGAAAGCGCTGTGTATACCACGGATTTTCCGGAAAAAACCCTTGAGATCGTCGATACCGCCCGTTCCCTGTCCTTTTTTTTGAAAACCGCCTCCGGGCTGACGGTCGAAAAGCGTTACACCTTTTTCCCGGACACCTATAAGGTCGGGTTGACGGTTTTGGTTCAAAACATGACGGATCAACCGGTTGAAAACGGACTGATCCTGTCCATGGCCAATCCCCCGCCGAGCGGCAAGAGAAGTTTTGCCTTTGAGGGGCCGTTTGCGTATGCGGATCGAAAGCTGGAGGAGTTTGATCTTAAAAAGCTGGATAAACGCCGGATGATGACGGGCGATATCGAATGGGCCGGCCTGGAGGATCAGTATTTCATGTCCGTGTTGATTCCGGAATCATCGGCCGGCGCAACGATTCAAATCGATCTGGACAAGGCGGGCAACCGGCTGGAGGTCCTTTATTTCACCGAACCCCGCATCCTGCAGCCCGGGGCATCGGCGCGGCAGGATTTTTCGGTGTTTATCGGCCCCAAGCGGATGTCCGTGTTAAAAGCCGCCGGAGAAAATTTAGACAAGGCGATCAACTTCGGCTTTTTTGATGTGATTGCCAAGCCCTGCCTGTGGCTGATGAACATGATTCATGACCGGTTCATTCCCAACTACGGCGTTGCCATTATTTTGCTGACCATTCTGTTTAAGATCCTTTTCTGGCCGCTGGGCACAAAGAGCTATAAATCCATGGCGGAGATGAAAAAGCTTCAGCCGCTGATGTCCGAAATCCGCCAGAAATATAAGGATGATAAAAAAAAGATGAACGAGGAGATCATGGGGTTGTACCGGACCTACAAGGTCAACCCCATGAGCGGGTGTCTCCCCATGATTGTTCAAATCCCTGTATTTTTTGCTTTTTACAAGATGTTGTATGAGGCGATCGAGCTGCGGCACGCCCCTTTCCTGCTCTGGATCAACGATCTGTCAGCCCCCGACCGGCTGCTTCGGTTCGGTTTTTCCGTTCCCCTGATGACCCCGCCCTTCGGCATTCCCGTGTTGACGCTGATCATGGGGGTCACCATGTTCCTGCAGCAGAAGCTTTCCCCGCCCCCGGGGGATCCGTCTCAGGCCAGGCTCATGATGATGATGCCGCTGATTTTTACGGTGATCTTTATCAATTTTCCATCGGGGCTTGTTCTCTATTGGCTTTTCAACAACATCCTGTCAATCGCCCAGCAGTATTACATTACTCGAAAAACAGGTTAGTGGAGATTTTTCATGAAGGCTTTTTTAGACTTTGAGGACAAGAGCGTAGAAAAGGCCGTTCAAAAAGCCTGCGGTAAACTTCATGTTACGGCGGAGAATTTAAAATACGACGTCATCTCTCACGGCTCCAGCGGTATTTTCGGGCTGGTGGGGGCCAAGAAGGCGCTGATTCGGGTTTTCCTGCCCGACCCGGTCAAGGGAAAGCGGCCAGCCGGCAGGGAAGCGGAAAACCGCGGGAAACCATCGGGGAGTAAGGGGGATCGGTCAAACAGGGAAGCGGTAACCGCCCTGATTGATGAAACCTTCGGCAGGCTGGAATCCGAAGGCGATCCATCGGAACCGGAGGCCGCCCAGCCAAACGAACAGGCCATCCATATCGTTCGGGAACTGATGGATAAAATCATTGCGGCATTGTCCGCAGACGTCGCGGTGGCGGATCCCCAGGCCGATGACCCGCAGATGCTCAGCCTCACCGGTCCGGATGCGGGAATGCTGATCGGAAAGCAGGGGCAGACCCTGGAAGCGATACAATACCTGGCTGATAAGATGGTTGCCAAGCAGTGCAGCAAGGGGACCCGGATCATGATCGATGCCGGGGGGTATATGGAGTCCCGGAAACGCGAATTGGAGGCGCTTGCCGCGCAGCTGGCGGAAAAGACCCTTCAGACCGGCAGGCCCTCGACCATGAACCGGATGAACGCCCAGGATCGCCGGTTGGTTCATGTCGCCTTAAAGGGCAACCGCGCGGTGCGAACCCAGAGCGTGGGCAGCGGGTATTACCGAAAGCTGATCATTTTCCCCCAGAAAAAGCGCCGCCAGAAATAAGTAACGCGCAGGTGTTATAAAAAGGACCCCTGCCGGTTTCAACCGGCGTGATATCAACTATGGAAGCGTCAACCATCGCCGCCATCGCCACGCCGCCCGGAAACGGCGGTATCGGTATTGTAAAGATCTCCGGCTCCTGCGCGATCGGCATCGCGCGATCCATCTTTCGGCCGGCATCCGCCTCCGCTCGGCCCGAGAATGCCGCGCATCAGGCGGAGGATGCCCTTGTCTCCCGAAGGCTGTATTACGGACATATCATCGATCCGGACACCGATCGCGTCATCGACGAGGTGCTGGTTACCGTGATGCGCAAACCCCGTTCCTATACCGCCGAAGATGTGGTGGAAATACAGGCCCATGCCGGCGTGCTGGTCTTAAAAACCATTTTAAACCTGCTGGTTGAGAAAGGCGCCCGGCTCGCGGAACCCGGGGAATTCACGAAGCGGGCGTTTTTGAATGGACGCATCGACCTGACCCAGGCCGAGGCGGGGATCGATATCATCAACGCGCGCTCGGCGAGCGCCGTGGATATGGCCGCCGTCCAGATCACGGGCGGGTTGAGCCGGGCCGTGGCATCGTTCCGATCGGCGCTGGCGGATGTCCTGACCGGGATTGA
This sequence comes from uncultured Desulfonema sp., assembly GCA_964522535.1. Lineage (GTDB taxonomy): Bacteria > Desulfobacterota > Desulfobacteria > Desulfobacterales > Desulfosalsimonadaceae > DYLE01. Next base: position 1,952 of record CAZFWD010000268.1, on the reverse strand, counting down.
GGCGGTGATCGATTTTTCAGACGATGCGGACATCCCATTTCATCCGGAGGTGCTGATCGACCGTTTGGAGCAGGATGTCGCGCAAGTGCTTCAATCCTTGATCCGCCGGCATGCGGACGAAAATTTTCTTCGGGAGGGGTTGAAGGTGGTGATTGTCGGGGGGCCCAACGTGGGGAAATCGAGCCTGATGAATCGGCTCATCAATCGGGAACGGGCCATCGTTACGGAGATTCCCGGAACGACCCGGGATTTTATCGAGGAATCCTTCACGGCCAGGGGCATTCCGATTGTCGTGACCGATACGGCCGGCATTCGCGAAAACCCGGATCCCATTGAACGGATCGGTATCGAAAAGGCGTGGGATTATATCGCTTCCGCGGATATTATCCTTTTTACCATGGATGCCGGCCGGCCGGCGACGCCGACGGATTTGGACCTGTTTCAAAAACTGAAGGATAAAAAACGCATCCTGGTGATCAACAAAACGGATCTGCCGAAGACGGACACCGGTTTCCGGTTGCCGCCGGAATGGGCGGCGGTTCCCCGCCTTGAGGTGTCCGCCCTTTACAACCGGGGGATTGAGGTCTTAAAGGATTTGATTGCGGGCCTCGCCTTTGGCGGGGTGACGGACACCGTTTCCCGCATCGTGCCCAACATGAGACAGAAGATGGCCCTGGAAAGCTGTCTGGCATCGACGCGGGACGCCGTCGAAGGGTTGCGCCGTGCCGCTCCGCTTGAGCTGATATCCATTGATGTGCGGTCGGCGCTGCAGGCCCTGGCCGAGATCACGGGGGAGCGCGCGGACGGCGGGGTTTTGGAAAATATTTTCAGCCGCTTTTGTATCGGCAAATAGGAGAAACACGCGAGGGCGAATCGCGTCAGGATTGTTTCACGTGAAACATTTACACGGGGGTGGAGAAGCCTTTTGGGTGTTGCGACGTGAGCCGGTTTTCCGGTTCGGCCTAAAAACAGGGTTTATGAAAAGAGGAGGAAAAAGCCGATGCGGATCGCGTTGATACCGTTGTTTAAAAAATACGAGGCGATTGTCGCTCAGGCGGAGCGCGTTTTTGCGCAGATGAAGCGGCAGTTTCCCCAAGAGGTGCGGTGCCGGCGGGGCTGCGCGGATTGTTGCTTCGTGCTGTTTGACCTGACCCTGATCGAGGCGCTGTATGTGAACCATCATTTTAATCACATATTTAAGGGGGAAAAAAAGGCGCAATTGATCGAACGGGCAAACACGGCCGATCGAAAGGCCTACCAAATCAAAAAAAGGGCGTATCGTCATATCCAGGAAGGCCGGGACGAGGCGGATGTCCTTCGGGAGGTCGCCGCTGAAAGGATCCGGTGCCCCCTGCTGAATAAGGAAAATCTGTGTGAATTGTACGCATACCGGCCGATCGCGTGCCGGGTTTACGGCATCCCCACGGCGATCGGAGGAAAGGGGCATACCTGCGGGTTGTCCGGGTTTACCCCCGGCAATCGCTATCCGACCTTCAACCAGGACATTGTGCATGATCAGCTTCTGGCGCTGTCGTCCGATGTTGTTCGGGAGATCGGCTCCGTCCATACTGCAATGGCGGATATCCTTGTGCCCGTATCCATGGCGCTGATCACGGATTATGACGACGCCTATCTCGGCATTCCCGGCATTCCCTCGGCAGAGGGGCCCGAAAAAAACCAGAATGCAGGAGGGGAAAATGGCTGATTTGTCCAAGGATGCGGCGGATCGAAAAAAAGCGATTTTTGACAGCATGTCCCCGCGGCGCCAGAAGCATATCCTTAAAAAAGGGTATGAGCAGTGGGATCCTTTCATCGAACCGAAGGATCCCATTGACCTTCGGAAAGACCGGACAAAAAGAACATCCCAGATGCTGATTCGGGAATTTTTACAGAGCCGGGATTCGAATCGCTACAGCAATGAATACGGCCGGGGGGTCCTGGAGATCTGCATG
>CAZFWD010000267.1:0-15237 GCA_964522535.1 uncultured Desulfonema sp. | reverse complement strand
TAGCATGGGGCACCTCCTTTTTTCGGTTTTGTTGCGTAATGTAACCGAAAAAAGGATCAAGTACAAGCATAAAATTTTTTAACTTACGTTGTAGGGTTATGGCGCAAACAGATTAAAAAAGGGGACCTGGCGCTGGTCTGCGACGTGGGGGGCGGGACCACGGATTTCAGTCTGATTCGGGTATCCGCGCATCAAGGGGAACTCGATCTGGAGCGAATCGCGGTGGGCAGTCATCTTCTGGTGGGCGGGGATAACATGGACCTGGCCCTTGCCCACCTTGTCGCCCGAAAGATGGAAAAGACCGGCACCCGTCTGGATTCCTGGCAGATGCGCGGCCTGGTACAGGCCTGCCGCAGCGCAAAGGAAAAGGTACTCTCCGATCCTGAAGCCGACCAATGCCCGGTGACCCTTCTCGGCAGGGGAAGCCGCCTGATCGGCGGCACCGTGAAGACCTTTGTGCCTCGAAAAGAGGTGGAGCAGCTCATTCTGGACGGTTTTTTCCCGGAATGCGGCATCACGGAAAAGCCGTTGGAGGCCAGAAAGATGGGGCTTCAGGAGGCCGGCCTGTCGTATGAATCCGATCCGGCGGTCACCCGGCATCTGGCTGAATTTTTAAGCCGACAGAATCAGGCCGGCGATGGGTCGATACCGCTGCCCACGGCGGTTCTTTTCAACGGGGGCGTGATGAGCGCCGAACCGGTTCGAAAACGGGTCCTCAGCGTTATCAACGCCTGGCGTCATGACCGGGAAATTCCGCCGGTACGGGAACTCCATGCCGAGGAGTTTGATCTGTCCGTGGCCAGGGGCGCGGTTTACTATGGCCTGGCCCGGCGGGGGGAGGGCATTCAAATCCGCGGTGGTCTTGGAAAGTCATATTATATCGGCATTGCCGCGGCCATGCCCGCCGTACCGGGTCTGCCGCCCCCGGTAAAGGCGCTCTGTGTGGCCTCCTTTGGCATGGAGGAGGGGAGCCGGGTTCACCTTCAAACCAGACAGTTTGTGCTGGCCGTGGGAGAGCCGGTCCGGTTTGATTTTTTAGGCGCTTTGAACCGAAAAGAAGACGCCGTGGGCGACCTGGTCGAAGACTGGCAGGGGGAGATCGAAGAGATCACGACCCTTGAAACCGTTCTGGACGGGCAAAAGGGCGATGTGATAGGGGTCACCATCGAAATCCATGTCACCGAGGTCGGCACCCTTGAACTGTGGTGCGTGTCCGCCGAGGATGGTCGACGATGGAAACTCGAATTCAACGTGAGGGAGCAGAACTGATTTGGAAACCGGCAGCAGGTACATCGTCGGCATCGACCTTGGGACGACCAACTCAGCGGTCTCATACGTGGACCTGCAGGAGGTGGCTGAGCGGAAGCGGATCCAGCTGTTTAACGTCCCTCAACTGACCGGTCCCGGTGAAGTCACTCGGCTGCCGGTGCTGCCCTCCTTCTGCTATATTCCCGGAAAATTCGATATTTCAAGCGAGCTGATCCGGCTGCCGTGGAAAACGGAAACCGACGGCTTTGTCGGAAGGTTTGCCAGGGATTCGGGGGTCAAGGTGCCGGCCCGGCTGGTCTCTTCGGCCAAAAGCTGGCTTTGCCATGCCGGTGTTGACCGAAGAGCCCGAATCCTGCCGTGGGGTGCCGGCGACGAGGTCGCCAGGGTTTCCCCTGTTCAGGCGACCGCTTCCTACCTGAGGCATATTCGGCTGGCATGGAACAGCGTAAAGGGTGAGGATGATGAGCAATACCTGGAGAGCCAGGCCATCATTCTCACGGTCCCGGCGTCTTTTGACGAAGTCGCCCGGGACCTTACCGTCGAAGCCGCGAATATGGCCGGTTTAAGCCATGTGACCCTTTTGGAAGAGCCCCTTGCGGCATTCTACAGCTGGCTGATCGGTCATGAAAAAGACTGGCAGGAATTTATCCGCCCGGGCGAACTCGTGCTGGTATGCGATGTGGGCGGCGGAACCACCGATTTCACCCTGATCACCCTGCGGGAAAGCGAAGGGTCTCCCCGGTTCGAACGGATCGCCGTGGGGGATCATCTGATACTTGGCGGCGACAACATCGATCTGTCGTTGGCCAGGCATATCGAACAGGGGTTTCATAAACTCTCCCCGCTCACGGCCGATCGCTGGAAAACCCTTTGTCACCTCTGCAGGCAGGCCAAGGAAAACCTGCTTGACCAGGGGACGGCGTTTGAGCCGATCACCCTGATCGGAGAAGGAAGCCGTCTGATCGGCGGAGCCCTGAGCGCAAGGCTGGACCGTGAGACCCTTGAAAAAATCCTGCTGGAGGGGTTTTTCCCCATGGTCGCGCCCGCCGGAAAGCCGGACGCGATGACCCGAAAGGGCATTTCCGAATTCGGGCTTCCCTATGAACCGGACCCCGCCATCACCCGGCACATCGGGATGTTTCTGGAGAGACATCGAACCGACGTGGAGACCCGTTTAAACAAGGCGCCGTTTCCCGACCTGATCCTGTTCAACGGGGGCTCCCTAAAGCCCAATCTGGTGCAGAACCGGATTCGGGAGGCCATTCGGTTTTGGTTTTCAAAAAAGGATGAGCGCTGGCCCCGGGTGCTGGATAATCCGAGTCCGGATCTGGCCGTGGCGCTCGGGGCGTCTTATTACGGCCTGGTCAAATCGGGCCGAGGGGTTCGCGTGGGCAGCGGCAGCGCCCGTTCATATTATCTGGGCCTGAGCAGAAAAGAGGGGGAACAAACGGAATCCAGGACAGCGATCTGCCTAGTGGAACGGGGGCTTGATGAAGGCACCCGGATTGTTCTTTCAGACCAGGAGTTTGAGGTGGTGACCAATCAGCCGGTCAGTTTTGATCTCTACAGCTCCAGCTATCGCTCGGGCGATCGCTGCGGGGATCTGGTCACGGTGGATGACTCCCTGACGCCGCTTCCGGCGGTTCAGACCCTTATTCAATTCGGTCAAAAAGGCCGCCGGGCAACACTCCCGGTCCGGGTTGAGGCCGAGTTCTCCGAGTTGGGGGCGCTCGCCTTATGGTGCAGTTCCCTTTCCACCCCTCACCGCTGGCGCCTGGGTTTTCAACTGCGGGGTTCAGCCGCAGTCGTAGCGGTCGACGACCGTGAGGTGTTTGAGGCCTCGGTTGTCGATGCGGCCGTGGCGCAGGTCCGGGCCGCATTTTCAGCGGATTCCCCTGCGGAGGGTTTGGCCCGGCTCATGAAATCCATCGCTGCAACGGTTCGCCGGCCCAGGGAAAAATGGCCGCTCGGTTTTATTCGTCGGCTTGCGGATGTGCTTCTGGAGAACCCTGAGGCCAGGCAGTATTCCGCGGCCCATGAGATCCGCTGGTTGAACCTTACGGGATACTGCCTGAGGCCGGGTTTCGGTGACGCCATGGACGCGCACCGGGTCAAGTCCATGTGGCGGACCTACACCCAGGGGCTGAGTTTTAAGAAGAACCCCCAGGTGAGAAGCGAATGGTGGATACTGTGGCGGCGTGTGGCCGGCGGCCTGTTTTCCGGACAGCAGCGGCACTTTATTCAGGACCTTCGCGCTGTGCTGCTTCCCCAAAAAGGGACCCGGGTCCGTATTCCGCTCCAGCAGCAGCTGGAAATCTGGATGGCGGTGGCCAACATGGAACGGTTGTCGGTCAAGGATAAGATCGAATACGGAGAGGTGCTGCTCTCTCAAATTCAGCCGCCGGGCACAAGCCCTCAAATGTTATGGTCGATTTCACGAATCGGGGCAAGGGAGTTGCTCTATGGTCCGGTGGACCGGGTCATACCTCCGGATGCGGTGTTTGAGTGGATTGACGCCCTTATACGAAAATCATGGGAGAATCCTGAGCCGGTCGGGGCCGCCATCGCTCGGATGGCCAGAAAAACAGGGGATCGAAGCCGGGATTTGTCTTCTCAACAGTTTGAATCCATTATAAAATGGATGGAATCGCGAAACCTGACGGAACAAATCCGGCCCTTAACCTCGGTCATACCCATTCGGCGGCAGGAGGAAAACCGGATTTTCGGTGAAGGGCTGCCCTCCGGCCTTCTGCTTCGCAGAAAAACGGAACCCTCATAATTTAAAATAAAATATCCATTTTTTTAATATAAAATTCCGTAATTAAAAGTATTTTCCAAATATTGTATCAGCCCTGTTTATTCCTCAAAACTCCCCCTTGTGATCCTTGCAATAATGGTATAAGTAGGTTAAACATATGGGGCCAGGGGTTTCTTGTCGGCATTCTGAATACATGGGAGGTACTTCGGTTTGAATAAAGACGAAGAGATGATCACCATCCATGCCCGGGTTGAACTTGCCGCTTCATCCCTCAGGGCGATCGTGAAAAACGCGAAGAAGGCGGCCGGTGCCGATGAGAAGGGGGTTTATCGCATTGACACCGCGGGAATGGTTGATGCGCTGATCTCGGCCTTTTTAAAAGAAAAAGATTTTGACGCCTACGTCAGTGACCTCAACAATTATCATCTTTAATCCGGCAGGGAAAAAAATCGCATTTAAGGTTCGAGTCCGCTCGCGGGGGGTTGAATGATTCCTTTGATGGTTGCGCATCGCGGGGCCATGGCGGATGCGCCGGAAAACACCGGGTCGGCCTTTGATAAAGCGATCGCCTGTTTTGCCGACGGGATTGAGCTGGATGTCCAGATCACAAAGGACGGGGTTCCGGTGCTTTACCATGACACGTCCTTAAAAAAGATCAACGGCGTTCCGAAACCGGTATCGGAATTCACCCATCGGGAACTCAGCCAATTGGACTGGGGCGGCTGGTTTTCCTCAAAATACGAGGGGGAGCCCCTCCTCACTCTTGAAAATCTGCTGTCGCGGTATGCGGACAGGACCCGTTTGTTTATTGAGATCAAGGATTCACCCCGCGAACAGGACAGATCCCTTTATCTGGATCTGGCCCTGCGCGTGGTTGAAGCGATCCGGCATACGGTCCCGTATGAGCATATCGATAGAATGTTTGTCCTGTCCTTTGATCCGGAGATTTTAAAAACAGCGTATCTGCGTGATTCGGAACTGGCCTACGTGCTGAATCTCCATAGGCCCTCATACGATAGAACAAACATCAATGAGGATATCCTTTACGGGGCATGCGTTTCGGTAAGGAAATTAAATTCCCAGTTTATCGAATACGGGCATCGTCATGGCAAGAAAATCCTGACCTACGGCTGCAATACGCCCAGGCTGATTGATTTCGCCCTGGATGCGGGGGTTGATGTGGTAATGACGGATGATCCGTGCGGTCTTCATGAATACTTTGTGCGCGCTGCGCTTAAATGACAGCGAAAAGAACGATGGGCGGTTTTTTGGGTGTCGCGATAGGGTCCATAACATTTTGGTTTTAAGGTGGTGTATGATGAACAATCGGGTGATGCGGTATGTGGTGATGCTTCTGATTTTACCTTCTCTTGCCTTTGCCCGGGCGGGTGTCCCTACCAATGTAAGCCTTTCCGCCACGGAGAACACGATTGATGTGGACTGGGCGGGGGATGCCGATGACGACGGGTATTATGTTTACTGGGGAACCGATTCCGGGGATCTGGAAAACCGGGCGAACCTCGATGACTCGGCGACCGAGTATACCATCACCGGGCTTGAGCCCGGCACCACTTACTATGTCGCTGTTTCCGCCTATGATGACTACCAGGGGGAAACCGAGCGTTCGGACATCGCGTCCATCACCACCACAAGCGACACCGAGGGTCCGGCCGTGCCCACCGGTTTTGAGGTCACCAGCCTGGATGACATCACAGCGGATTCCGTATCGTTTAAGTGGAATACGAATACCGAGACGGACATGGATTATTATACCCTCTATTACGGCACCGCATCCGGTTCCTATGATGCCGGGGTGGAGGCCACGGATGCGGATGCGGCTTCCTTTGCGGTCACCGGGTTGACCGCATCAAAGCGGTATTACTTTACCATCACCGCTGTGGATACCTCCGGAAATGAATCCGATACCGCTTCGGAATGGATCGTGGATACCCTTGTAGACAGCCTGCCGCCGAATTCTCCGAACGGCATCTCCGCCGCGTTATCCGATTCCGGGCAAATCACGGTCAGGATTCCAAACCCAAACGAGAACATGGTGGATTACGCCGGCAACATTATTTATTACGGGACCGCATCCGAGGTCTATGATTTTTCCGAAGACATCGGCAAAACATTTTCATTCGTACTCGGCGGTCTCACCGAGGGGGATACCTGGTATTTTGCCGCAGCTGCTTACGATCATGACGGGAATCTCAGCGAGAAATCGGGGGAGGCTTTCGCGGAGGTATCGTCCGTCCGCTCGTTTTTAAACAAATCCGATGATGCGGACGGCGGATGTTTTATTGATTCATCCCGCCCATCGGATTTTTCAGGGGGTATGCGGTTGATGCTGGCCCTGTTTTTACTGCCGGCCGGATGCCTTCTGTTGAGAAACCGCCGCCTTCTTTTGCTGATTCCGCTGGCCGTGATTTTTCTCTGCGGCACGGCCGATGCCGGCGAATCCACGAATTTCGGAAACAACACGGCGGGCGTGTCGATCGGCTATTATTATTCCCTGGAATCGGATTTTGACGACTACTACGATGAAGGGTCATGGCCGGTTTTTGCTTTTTATGAGCGCCGGATTTTCCGATTTTTTTCCATTGAACTGGAATCCGGGTATTTCAGCGAGGATGGCCATGTGTTGACCACGTCCGGACAGGAAACCGAGATTTATCCCGAAATCACCATTTTTCCGGTTTCCGCCTCCCTGAAGATGGAGATCGAGATCATGCCGTATATCAGCGGGTATATCGGTGTGGGCCCCGACTACTGGTACTGCAGGGAGGAGACGGACATTCCGGATGCGGATACGGACCGGGAGTGGATCGGCGGGTTTCATGGGAAAATCGGGGTGCGGCTTTATAACATGGATGAAGATTATCGGGGGACCGGGATCCTGCTTGAAGCCGTTTATGCCGAGGTTGACCGGTTCGGCGGCAATGATACGGATATCGGCGGGCTGTTTTTCAAGGCGGGTATTTTTTATCAGTTCTGAGGTTCCGGCACACGCCGAAAACCGAAGCCGAAGAGGGGGCGCATGAAGGTCGTATTTGATGCGGCGTTTAACGCCGTTTATACCTCCGACCCCGCATCGGCGGAGGGGCGGATGGAGGCCGTTCTCGCCGTGCTTCCGGCCGACACCGAGATTATTTCCCCGAAGCCCGCGACCCAGGGGCAGCTCGCGGCCGTCCATACCATTGATCATATTAATGATGTCCGGCGGGAGGGGTTGTATGAGATCACCGCGCTGGCGGCCGGAGGCGCCATTACATCCGCGCGCATCGGGGTGTCGGAACCCTGTTTCGGGTTAATCCGCCCGCCCGGGCATCACGCATCCGCGGGGTCCGCCTGGGGGTTTTGTTATTTTAACAACATGGCGGTGGCCCTGTTGACCTTAAAGGCCGAGCGGTTGATCGAAACCGCCCTTGTTCTGGATATCGACCTTCATTACGGGGACGGCACGGTCAACATTTTAGGGAAGAAGTCCTGGGTGGCGATCTGCAACCCGGACAAAAACAACCGGGCGGGTTTTCTGGCGGAGGTGGAGCAGGCGCTTACAAAAAACAGGGTGGATATGATCGGCATCTCCGCCGGGTTCGATAACCACCTCAAAGACTGGGGCGGCCTGCTGGAAACCCAGGATTATAGAAGCATCGGTCAAATGACGGGGGAGGCGGTCGCGAGAAACCAAGGCGGATGCTTCGCTATCCTTGAAGGGGGGTACAATCATGCTGTCCTGGGCTGGAATGTCGCGGCATTGATCAGCGGCCTGTCGTCGGGTTAAGGGTTTTCGTTAAACATTCGATGATCGCGCATGAGAATTTGTCAGCCATCTATTTCCGGGAGCTTACCTGGGGCGATCTGCTTCTCTGGGCCGGGAAATCCGCTGTTTCAGAGGGGCGCAGGATCCAGCGCGACGGGAAGATCAAACAGCTGGCCTTTACACAAGCCGGCGACCTGCTTGCCTGGGTGCAGGCCGAGGAGCTGTTTGCGACCCTGGTTGAATACGACGGCATGGAAATGCTTGCGAAATGCAGCTGTAACCCGATCAAGCATCCATGCGCCCATGCCGTTGCGGTCATTATCGAATATATCATCTGTTTGAAACGGGCGATACGCATGCCGTGCGCCAAACAAAATGATCAGCGGTTTTTTCTGCTTTGAATGATGGATTTTTTAAAGGCGTCATGACGGACGGGTGTTGAATGCGGATCGGGATCGGATATGATATTCATCGGCTTGTCTCCGGCAGGCCGCTTGTGCTAGGAGGTGTCACCATAGCGTTTGCGAAGGGGCTGGAGGGGCATTCGGATGCGGATGTCCTGCTTCACGCGGTCTGCGATGCCCTTCTGGGAGCCGCCGGCATGGGGGATATCGGGGTTCATTTTCCGAATGACGACCCGTCGTATCAAGGGATCAGCAGCATGTCCCTTTTGTCCAGAACCTGGCAGATGGTGAGCAGCCGGCATTCCTCCATCGTCAACATCGATTCGACGATTCTTGCCCAAGCGCCGAGGCTTTCCCCCTATATCGAAGGGATGAAAAAGAACATCAGGGCCGTCTTGGGGATGGCGCCGGACCGAATCAGCATTAAGGCGACCACCGCTGAACGCCTGGGTTTCATCGGCAGGGAAGAGGGGATTGCGGCCATGTGTGTCGTACTTATTTATTGACGCTAAAGGAAGTTACATGACGATTCGCGTTTATAACACCCTATCAAACGCCAAGGAGGACTTCGTTCCCCTCGAACCCGGAAAGGTGGGGATGTATGTCTGCGGGCCTACGGTCTATGATTCCTCTCATATCGGGCATGCCCGGTCCGTGATCGTGTTCGACGTGATCTACCGCTATCTCACGGCCAGGGGCTTTCGTGTCACCTATGTTCGAAATTTTACGGATGTAGACGATAAGATCATTCGGCGGGCCAATGAGCTCGGCATATCCACGGAGGCCCTTGCCGAAAAATACATCCATGAATTTCATGCCGACATGGATGCGTTGAACAACCTTCGTCCCTCCATCGAACCGAGGGCCACGGCGCATATTCGGCAGATCATCGACATGATCGAAATCCTGTTCAAGAAGGGCTACGCTTACAACGTTGACGGCGATATCTTTTTTTCCGTTGAGCGGTTCAAAAAATATGGCCGGCTTTCAGGCCGGCGGCTTGAGGACATGGAGGCCGGGGCCCGGGTCGAGGTTGATCCCCGAAAAAGCAATCCGTTTGATTTTGTGTTATGGAAATCCTCAAAGCCGGATGAACCCGCCTGGGACAGTCCCTGGGGAAAAGGCCGCCCTGGATGGCACATCGAGTGTTCCGCGATGAGTGCGGATTATCTGGGACCGGGATTTGATATCCACGGCGGCGGCAAGGACCTGATCTTTCCGCATCACGAGAACGAGATCGCGCAATCCGAGGCCGCCTTTGACAAAACCTTCGTCAAATACTGGCTGCATAACGGTTTCGTCAACATCAACCAGGAGAAGATGTCCAAGTCCCTCGGCAATTTTCTGATGATCAAGGACATCCTCAAATCGTTTCACCCCGAGGTGTTGCGGATTTTTCTGCTTTCGCATCACTATCGCAGTCCCGTGGATTTCAGCGAGCAGGCCATGCGGGAGGCTGCGGGCGGCATTGATAAGGTGTATGCGTTGCTGGAAAGGATTGAAAAGCGCCTGGGAAGACTGCCGGACCCGGAGGCTGAGCCTGACGCCGACCGGGCGGATTCGCAAAAAGATTACTGGCGGCTTTTCTGCGAAGCCATGGATGACGATTTCAACACCGCCGTCGGGATCGCCTGCCTTTTTGATGCGGTTCGCAGTATGAACCGCATTCTGGACGAAGGGGAGGCCTTGGACCCGTCCGGCAACAACGCGGTTATATGCTCGGAATGTGCGGATCTACTTAAAATGGGAAGGGTCCTCGGGATGATGCTTGAACCCCCCGGCGTTTACTTTGAGCGGAAAAGAAAATTGGAGGGACTCAGGCAGTCGGTGGATCCTGAAATGATTGATCGAATGGTTCGGGAACGAACCTCAGCGCGACGCGACAGGGATTTCAAAAAGGCGGATCAGATCAGGGATCGATTAAAGGAGATGAATATTCAGATCGAGGATCGTCCGGATGGCACGATCTGGAAGTTTATCCCGTAACCGCGACAACCTCACCAAACCCTGCGGCCATGACTTCAAGATTCAAACTGGTTTCCCACATGACCCCCACGGGGGATCAGCCTGCGGCCATAGAAAAGCTGCGCCAGGACATCCTCTCCGGCCGCAAGCATCAGGTGCTGCTCGGGGTGACCGGATCGGGCAAGACCTTTACCATGGCCAATGTGATAGAGGCGGTGCAAAAACCCAGCCTTGTGATCGCCCCCAATAAAACCCTGGCCGCGCAGCTCTACAACGAATTTAAAGCCCTGTTTCCGGACAACGCGGTGGAGTATTTTGTGAGCTATTATGATTACTCCCAGCCCGAGGCCTACCTGCCGGTGACCGACACCTATATTCAGAAGGACGCTTCCATCAATGAGATGATCGACAGGATGCGCCATTCCGCGACCCGTTCCGTGTTGTCCAGAAAAGACGTGCTGGTGGTGGCCAGCGTATCCTGCATTTTTGGCCTGGGCGCTCCCGAGGATTACATCGCCATGCGGCTCGAGCTTGAAACCGGGGCTGAGTTCACAAGGCGCCGACTCCTGTCCGAGCTGGTTGCCATGCAGTATCAGCGTAATGACCTGGATTTTTTCAGGGGTGTTTTCAGGGTCAGAGGGGACCGGGTGGAGGTGTTCCCCGCCTATGAGGACAACACCGCCGTGCGCATCGAATTCTTCGGGGACGTGATTGAGGCGATTTCCGAGATTGATCCCCTGACCGGGGATCGAAAAAAAAGCATCCACCGGATCACCATCTATCCCGCAAGCCACTACGTGACCCGCAACCGGACCCGGGAGCGGGTGATCAAGGCGATCAAGGCGGAGCTGAAGGAACGCCGGGGGTATTTTTTAAAGGAAAACAAACTGATCGAAGCCCAGCGCATAGAGGAGCGGACCCACTTCGACATGGAGATGCTCTCCGAGATCGGATACTGCAACGGGATCGAGAACTATGCGCGGCACCTTACCGGACGGGCGCCGGGAGAGCCGCCCCCCACCCTTCTCGATTATTTTCCAAAGGATTTTCTGATCGTCATTGATGAAAGTCACATCACCCTGCCCCAGCTTCGGGGAATGTATAACGGAGATCGGTCCCGCAAGGAAACCTTGGTGGCGTACGGGTTCAGACTCCCTTCGGCGCTGGATAACCGTCCGCTGCGGTTTGATGAATTCGAACAACGGATTTCACAGATTGTCTATGTTTCGGCCACCCCTGCGGAATACGAGATCGAAAAGGCTGATAGCGCCGTCGTCGAACAGATTGTTCGCCCCACCGGGCTGGTGGATCCCGTGATCACATTTAAGCCCGCCAGGCATCAGGTGGATGACCTGCTGGCAGCGATAAGGCGGTGCATCGAACGGAATGAAAGGGTGCTGGTCACCACCCTCACCAAACGGATGGCCGAGGACCTGACCGATTACTATTGCGACCTGGGCGTCCGGGTGCGGTACCTTCATTCGGATATCAAAACCCTTGAGCGGATGGAGATTATACGAGATCTGCGGATGGGGGCGTTTGATGTTTTGATCGGGATCAACCTGCTTCGGGAGGGACTTGATATTCCGGAGGTTTCCTTGGTCGCCATACTGGATGCGGACAAGGAAGGGTTTCTCCGATCCACCCGCTCGTTGATCCAGACCTGCGGGCGTGCGGCCAGAAACATTCACGGTCAGGTATTGATGTACGCCGATGTCGTCACGGAGTCCATGCAGAAGGCCATGGCGGAAACCTCCCGCAGAAGAGGTATTCAGCAGCGGTTTAATGAAACCCATGGGATTGTTCCTAAAAGCATCGAAAAGGAAATCCGTGCCAGCCTTGTTTCAGCTTATTCCCAGCCGCTGGAGGGGCAGCCGCCTGGGGTTGAAGAGGCCCTGAGAGATTACGTGTCCCCCGACAGCCTCGAAAAACGTATCGCTTCTCTGGAGAAGGAGATGAAGGACGCCGCCAGGGACCTGGCGTTTGAAAAGGCGGCAAAACTCAGGGACCGCATCAGGGGGTTGAAACAGCTTCTGCTGTTTGAATTTGAGGCAACCCCTGCCGTTTCCGCTGCAGAATCATGCGAAAAGCCGTTTTAGAAAAACTCGCCGCCGCTCCCTTGAGTCCCGGGGTTTACCTGATGAAGGACGAGAAGGGGCGGGTGATTTACGTGGGAAAGGCGTCAAACCTGAAAAAGCGGCTTTCCTCCTATTTCACCAAGGCGCTTCACCGCGATATGAAAACATCGGTGCTGGTGCGCCGAATATTCGCTTTTGAGACCTTTGTCACAAGCTCCGAGCAGGAAGCCCTGATCCTGGAATCGAATCTGATAAAGCATCACCGGCCCCGGTATAATGTGATTTTGAAGGACGACAAGCGGTATCCTTCCCTGAGGCTTGATTTGAAAGATGACTATCCCTGCCTCCAGGTGGTGAGGCGGATTAAAAATGACGGTGCCCTCTATTTCGGCCCCTATGCCTCTCCAGGCGCCGTGCGCCAGACGATCAAGCTGATCAACCGGACGTTTAGACTCCGCAAGTGCAAGACCGTCCCCCTTAAAAAACGCCTGCGGCCGTGCCTGAATTATCAGATGGGGTTATGCCTTGCGCCGTGCAGCCTTTCAGTGGATAAAGGCCTGTATGACGGTATCGTCAACGAGGTGCGTTTATTTTTAAACGGCCGCACCCGCGAACTCATCGGAAAGATCAGAAGGGAGATGACGGCCGCAGCCGAGAAACAGGCGTTTGAGGTTGCGGTCCAGTTGAGAGACAAGCTGTTTGCCATAGAGAGGGTGGTTGAAAAACAGGTCGCCGTGACCGCCGATTTTGCGGATCGGGATGTCATCGCCGCCGTCCGAAATGAAACCTGCACCCTTGCCGTTATTCTGTTTGTCCGCCAGGGGTTTCTTCAGGGAATGCGTCATTACGTGTTTAAAGACGGCCTTACCGAAGCCTTTGAGGTGATCGGCGCTTTTATGAATCAGTTTTACGAGGACTCCCGTTATATCCCGGATGAAATCCTTGTTCCGGTCGCACCGGATGATGCGCCTCTTCGGGAAGTCCGGCTTTCCGCCGTGAAGGGGAGCAAGGTGAGGATCCTTCAGCCCAAGCGCGGCGACCGGCTCAGGTTGCTGAACATGGCGAGAGAAAACGCGCAGGCCCTTCTGGAGAATATCACCCGTTCTACGGGCACGATGCATGACCTTTTGGAGCGGCTTCGGTACAGGATGAGACTGGCCGCTTATCCGCGCCGGATCGAGTGTTTCGACAATTCCGGAATTTCAGGGAGCGCGCTGGTGGCCGGAAGGGTGGTTTTTGTGGAAGGGGAACCCGACCGGTCGTTATACCGTCGCTATGCCATTCGAACGGTCGACCTGCAGGATGACTATGCCTGCATGGCCGAGGTGCTCAACCGGCGGTTTAAGAAAAAAGAGGTCCCAGAGGAACTTCCGGACCTTTTGATCGTTGACGGCGGAAAAGGGCAGCTCAACATCGCGGTATCCGTCCTGGAGCAGTTGGGTTGGGGCAACCAATTTGACGTCGCGGGAATCGCCAAGAAGGACGAAACCAAAACAGAAGCCTTAGACAAGGTGTATCGGCCGGGCAGGGCAAATCCGGTCACCCTTTCACGGGATGCGGATCTACTTTTGTTCCTTCAACGGATACGGGATGAGGCCCACCGCTTGGCCATTTCTTATCATCGAAAAAAAAGGAACACAACCGCATTGGGCTCCCGCTTAGATTCCATCCCCGGAATCGGCAGAAAGCGGAAGCGGTCGCTGTTAACCCATTTTTCAAGCATTCAAAAAATAAGGGAGGCTGCCGTTGAGGAGATCACCGCCCTTCCCGGAATGAACCGACGGGCGGCGGAGGCCGTCCAAAGGGCCCTCTCGGATATTTGATTTTCCCGCAGGCCATGAAAGCGGTTTTTCAGGCCAGTTTTTTTAAATCATCCACCAGTGTTTGAACCGCCGCCGCCGATTGCTGAAGGGCGGTATGCTCTTCGGTCGTCAGCTTGATCTGGATGATTTTTTCAATACCTGTTTTTCCGAGTTTGGCCGGGACCCCCATGAAAAGCCCGTTGATTCCATATTCCCCTTCGAGGTAAGCGGCGCAGGGAAGTATTTTTTTCTTGTCTTTCAGTATGGCTTCGGCCATCTCCGCGGCCGCCGACGCCGGGGCGTAAAACGCACTTCCGGTTTTCAGCAGGCTTACGATTTCTCCGCCGCCCTTGCGGGTTCGGTCGACCAGCGCGTCGATCCGGTCTTTGGGCATGAGTTCGGTGATCGGTATGCCGGCCACGGTGGAATACCGGGCAAGGGGAACCATGGTGTCCCCGTGTCCGCCCAGCACGAAAGCATGCGTGTTTTCCACGGACACCTCCAACTCCCTTGCGATGAAGCATCTGAACCTTGCCGAGTCCAGCACGCCGGCCATTCCCATGACCCTATGCTTTGGGAATCCGCTGGTTTCAAAGGCGACATGGCACATGGCATCCAGCGGGTTGCTGACGATAATCAGGATCGCGTCCGGAGATTTTTCAGCCACCGCAGCGGTGACCTGCTTTATGATGTTCATGTTTGTTTTCAGAAGGTCATCCCGGCTCATCCCCGGCTTCCGGGGAATCCCGGCGGTGATGATGACGATATGGGAGCCTGCCGAGGCATCATAGCTGTTCGCGCCGGAAAGACGCGCGTCGTGTTTTTCAATGGGGGCGGCTTCCGCCAGATCCAGGGCCTTTCCCTGGGGAAGCCCTTCCGCAATGTCGACAAGGACGACATCGCACAGCTCTTTTTCCGCAAGCCGTTGCGCGGTCGTGGCGCCGACATTCCCTGCGCCGATAACGGTGATTTTTTTGTCCATGATGTTTTCCTTAGGGTTGAATGATTACAGATTTTTTTCCGACTCGTCTTCAAGGGTTTTCGATAAACTAGACCGATCCTTTGCGGCTGTCAACGAAAAAATTTTTTGTATTCTCATTTATATCTATCTAAATTTTATATATTTTTTACCACAGATCTTGACAACCCTGCTGATTTACGGTATTTAATACCTATTTTTTGAATCCGTTATTCGGGA
>CAZFWD010000266.1:0-2758 GCA_964522535.1 uncultured Desulfonema sp. | reverse complement strand
GTTGTCTTCGGGCCTGGCGCTGCATAAGGCGGGTAAAACCGATGCCGCCTGGAATACGCTGGTGGATGCGTATAACCGGTTTCGGCCCAACAGAGGGACCATGCGCCGTGAGGATGGTAGGTTTATTGTGACCTATCCCACCGGGGAGGAGGTGGAGTTTAAGCCGGGGGATATTGAGTCGCTTGTCATGTCCGAGTTTGCCGGGGTCAACCGCGACACGATTTTAACCGAGCACCTGCAATCCGGCATGGCGGCAGAAAAACTCAACACCGACGCTGCAATGGAAGGCGGGGAGCTGATGGTGGATCAGCGGACCGGGGATAACTATTATATGACCCGGCTGATCAACTCCAAAACCGGGCGGATTGAACCGATCATTACAAAAGGGCCGTATTCGCCGTCTGCGCCGCGGGTGACGGATGACGCGGTAAGGCAAAACCTGGTCCCGATCAGCGCCCTGGAAAAACAGGCGGCCGATGACAAAAAGAAGGAGCTGGCGGCAAAGCTTCTGCTGGAGCGTACCAAGGGGATACCCGGGCATCAGTTCACCGACGCAGAAATTGAAAATGTTTTGGGGGTGGTTGATAAGGTTTATGGGGAAAAAGAGGCAGGCCGGGAGTTTGATACTATCCCCGATCCTGCGGCGTTTAAGGGGCAGACCGTGGAGATAGATTTGCCCGACGGAGGGACGGTAAGGGCCGTCTCTGACGGAACGCGCTGGCTGGATAGCAAGGGCCGGCCCATCCCGGAGCTAAACCCGGGGGTTGAGGTTGAGAAAAAAACCACCAAACCCAAGCAGAAAGCCTCGACCAAATCGGACGGGGGTAAAAATCAGGAGGTGGATGAATATGCCAGGATGAGATTGGATGAGTATGTGAAAAACCAGGGCAAGCCGAAAACAGTTTCGCTCAATCAGGGGACGATCTCTTTGTCAAAGGATGATCTTTTAAGGGCCGTAAGGTGACTTGATGGGAAAATATGTTGTAAGGCCGGTTAGCGCCGCACCCCGTCCGGGAAAATATATCGTAAGACCCGTTGGTTCGCTTGGGGCGGAGGATTCGAAGGAGGGGTCAAAGTCGTCGCTGTCAGCGTTTGGAAGAACCCTTGCCCGTGTACCGGAGAACCTGGCGGCAAAGTCGATCATGGCCGCACAGGGGCAAGGTGGGGCTTCCGTTACCGATGTCGGCCCGGCAGACAGATTCGTTAAGTGGGTAGACGAAAGGAATCGCGAATTATCTGAAGAATATGCGGACGAAGGGGATTTTATCCCTGGCGTTATTTCCAAACAAGACCTTGCAGATTTCGGCCAGAATTTAGCATTTTCCGGTGTGGCTATGGGTGCCGGTGTGGGTGGTGGAGCCCTGGGCTCGCCTGCTGGCGGACCCGTCGGAGCGGCTGCGGGAGGCATGGCGGCAAGTGGCACGGCGGCATATCGCATGAACGCCTACCAGGTGATGAATGATTGGCTGGAAAAAGTTAATAACGAAAGCCTTCAAAAACTTGGCCGGGGGATTTCTCCAGAAGAAGAGGCGAAATTCAAGGAGGATTTCAATACGCTGGCGACTGAAAGCAGCTTGTGGGAAGCAGGCCCGGAAGCCATCGGGACCGTTTTGGAACTGGCTTTAATGCGGTCCCCGCTTGGTCAAATCGACAGACTTTTACCGAAGGGTTTAAAGGGAAAGGCGCTAAGAGGGACATTGAGGACCGTCGGTATTCTTGGGGTTGAAGAATCTACGGAAACCGTCACGCAGATGGGGCAGCACAACGTCGAAACCAAAGCCGGGATGTCTGATCAACCTTTAAGAAAATGGACCAGCGGTGACGATATCCTGAAATCAGCAAAAGAAGTTTTACCGGCGACACTGCTTTTGACAGGCGCAATGCAAGGCAGCGGCATTGCATACCGGAAGATAGCCGGAAAACCCGTGGCCGAACCCGAGGCGGATCAGCCCATCACGGCGACCGGGAATAAAACCAAGCGCATTTCAGATAAGGCGGCCGGGGATATTCGAGACGAGGCGCGGGGGCGGAGGGCCGGCGGGTTTGCCGGGAAGAAACCGGGCGGGCCGGAATCTGGACCCGAACCTGGGACGGGGCCGGAGCCTGGGATGGGACCTGAGCCTGGACCTGAGCCCGGTACCGGAATGGGACCGGAGCCTGGGATGGGACCTGAGCCTGGACCGGAGCCCGGGATGGGACCTGAGCCCGGGCCTGAGCCTGGAGTGGGACCTGGAGTGGGACCTGAGCCTGGACCGGAGCCTGGGCCGAGACCCGGTACCCGCATGGGGGACCCGGATCAGCCGGCCGGGCCAAGCGGCAGCCAGCCCAGGGATATCGCCTCGGGCGCTCAACCCGAAGAAAATCCAACCGGGATCGCCGACAGCCTGGGGATGCTCAACAACAACAGTCTGCGCCGCGCCCATCAGGCGGCCTGGGCGACCCTGGAAAAAGACCCCAACAACCCCCGGCTGCGGGCCACGGTGGCGGCGGTTGAAAATGAAATGATTATGCGAAGGCTTTTGTCGCGTCCGACCCTTCCGGTTCAGCCCGGGCCAACGGCCGGGCAATCCGCGCCCGGGGTCCAACCCGCATTGCCTCCGCCACCCGTAGCGCCGGTCGCCGGTCAGCCCCCGGTGATTCAGCCCCCGGCCGGGCCGACTGCACCGGTCAGCCCCCCCGCTGTCCCTGAAACCTCGGCGACGCCCGCGCCCACGGGGGTTGAGACACCGGCCCCGCCAGAGGCCCCAGGAGGGACGAT
>CAZFWD010000265.1:0-10071 GCA_964522535.1 uncultured Desulfonema sp. | reverse complement strand
CGGCCGGGGCGGCGGCGGCCAATAGCCCTTCTCGATCTTAAGTATTAACGGTTGCCTTGTTTTCTGTCTTTGCGACGGGAGCAACGGCTTGAAACGTCGAATCAATAAAAGGAGAAGAAGACATGTTTTTAGTAGAGGTTGATGCTGAAAAATGCGTTGGTTGCGGCGAGTGTGTGGATGTTTGCCCGGTGGAGGTCTATGAGCTTCAGGATGAAAAATCGGTGCCGGTCAATGCTGAGGAATGTGTGGGCTGTGAAAGCTGCGTCGAGGTATGTGAGGCGGGCGCCATTACGGTGACGGAGCAATAGCTGTTCTGCCC
The DNA here is from genome assembly GCA_964522535.1 of uncultured Desulfonema sp. GTDB lineage: Bacteria > Desulfobacterota > Desulfobacteria > Desulfobacterales > Desulfosalsimonadaceae > DYLE01. The sequence continues at coordinate 9,752 of CAZFWD010000265.1, read as the reverse complement.
GGCTGAATTCATATCGCATTTGGCCGGGCAAACAGGATCCTGGAGATGGGAATGGGTGTTAAAATATCGATTTGCGGCAAAGGGGGCAGTGGAAAAAGCACCGTGGTCGCGCTTATGGCCCGAGAGGCGGCGGCGAACGGCCTGAAGGTCCTGGTGGTCGACTCCGACGAATCCAATTCCGGGCTTTATCGAAGCTTGGGTTTTCAGCAGCCGCCGGTGCCGCTGATGGAGCTGGTCGGCGGCAAAAAAAAGCTCAAGCAGAAGATGAGCCAGGCCGATATCTTCAATCAGGCCGCCATCCTTACAAGGGATATCCCCTCCGATTATGTTCTCAGACAAAATGGGCTGATGCTGGTTTCCATCGGCAAGATCCTGCAGGCGCTGGAAGGGTGCGCCTGCCCCATGGGGGTGCTGAGTCGCGAATTTTTAAAAAAGTTGACCCTTCGTGAGGATGAGATCGCATTCATCGACATGGAGGCCGGCGTGGAGCACTTCGGCCGAGGAATCGACACCGGCATCGACGGCGTACTTCTGGTGGTGGAGCCGTCTTTTGAATCCATCGCCATCGCCGGCAAGATCAAAGAACTTGCTGCGGGAATCGGTAAACACCTGTGGGCTGTTTTAAACAAAGTTACATCCGACGCGCTTGCCGCCCGTTTGAAGAACGAACTCGATCAAAAAGGCATTTCCGTTATCGGCGTGGTTCCCCATGATCCGGAGGTGTTTGAGGCCTCTCTGGAAGGCCGTCCGTTTATAAACGGGGAAGCCCTTCGGGCGGCCGGAGCGGTCGCATCGTTTTTGATTTCAACATACCGGCCGGAAAATTGATGCACACCGTGATCGGAAATGGTCATGCCGCCGTTGGCAAGGGTGGGAATAGTCTACTGTTGAGGAAAAGAGATGTGTCTCAGCACCGTATGGATGGATGCGGACGGAAAACATAAAGAGGTGATGCGGGACGTCGCCAGCATCGAGGCCAGAGATGACGGTTTTGTGTTGACCGGCCTGTTCGGGGATGAAAAGTTTATCCAGGGCCGGTTGCAAAGCGCGGATTTTGTCGGCGGACAATCCATTTTTACGGAAGAATAAATACGCTTAAGAGATGCATAATCGCGACAACCCGTCTCAGCCGCCTCAACCCGTTTTCAGTTGTTCACGTATTTAAGGCAAACCATTTTTTCCCTCAAAAGCCTTCATCCCGCTGACCGCTCAGATTTTTGCAAAGCCACGGGGTCCTTGTCGCAACCCTACGAGGAATCGGTCTGTGGAACCGGGCAGCGCTTCGGGCAGGATCAATTCATATGGTGCCGATCATATCCATTGTGGGTTACGCGGATTCGGGAAAAACCACGCTGATTGAACGGCTGGTGCCGGAACTGAAAAAAAAAGGCTGCCGGGTGGGGACCATCAAGCATTCGGCCCATGGATCGAACTTCGATACAAAAGGCAAGGACAGCTGGCGGCATTACGCGGCAGGGGCCGATACCGTGGTGGTCAAATCCGGTGAAGGGATTGCGGTGTTCAAACGGAGGGCCCAGGCCGCGGAAGATTTTGATGACCCTCTGACGGGACTGGAAAAATATTTTGAGGACATAGATCTGGTGATCGCAGAAGGGTTTAAGAACGCAAAAATCCCGAAGGTCGAGGTGTTCCGTCCCGGTGTTCATGCTTCCCCCCTGCGCGTGGATGACGATATGCTGATTGCGGTCGTGACCGAGGCGGATATTGATATCCGGGTCCCGCTTTTTAAGCCTTCCGATGTGGAAGCCCTTGCCGAGATGATTGTGCACGACTACCTGTGATGTCGAATATTCAGACGTTAAAGCGGCGGTTTATGGATTATGTCGCGGGCTTTTATACCCAGAATGCGGCGTTTAACAGCGCCATTCGATTGAAGCAACAGCATACCGGCAGGGTGTGCCGCAATATCGTCATGCTGGGCAACAGGCTGCGTCTGAGCGCCGATGATCTTCGGGTCGCTGAAATCATGGCGTTGTACCACGATGTGGGGCGGTTCCGGCAGTATGCCGTATACAGGACGTTCAGGGACGCGGCATCGGAAAACCATGCCCTGCTGGGGATCGCCGAGATTGAAAAAAACGGGCTGCTGGACGGCCTGCCGAATAAGACACGGGAGCGTATCCTTTCCGCCATCCGCTGGCATAATACCCTGTCTATTCCCGAAGGTTTAGACGATACGCTTCGTTTTTTCATCAGGCTGCTTCGGGATGCCGACAAGCTGGATATCTGGAAGGTGTTTACCGAGCATTACGAGAAACGAAAAACCCATCCCAACAAAACCGTTGAGCTCGACCTTCCGGATGACGGCGGGTACTCCAATAAGGTGGTGAGGGATTTGGGGAACAGGACGGTGATCCGCATGGAGGACTTGAAATCATTAAATGATTTCAAATTGTTGCAGATCAGCTGGGTCTATGATTTAAGCTTCAAACCCACCATGGAAAGGCTGCTTGAAAAAGGGTATCTCGACCGGATCGCGGCCTCCCTCCCCGATACCGATGAAATCTGTTCAGCCCTGCAATCGGCGCGGGCGTATTGTTCGCGTTTTATGGCGGATTAATCCCGCAGCCCCGCATCCATGCCCTCCCCGGCGGGTGCGGGGGGAAGCCCTCCCCGGATCAGAAGGTTTCTCTGCAACGCCTTGGTGACCGCATCGATGTTTTCAACCCCCCGGCGGATTTCTTGAATGCCCTGTTTGGCGGTTTCGGTGATTCGGGGCACATCATGGCTCCCTTTTTCCATGTTGGAGAGAATGACCTTGAGCCGTTGGGTATCCTTTTCAATGGTTTCAAGGATGTGTTTGACGGTTTCGGCGCCGGCATAGATCGATTCCTCGATTTGTTTCGCCTGGTCGATGCCCTGATCAATCTTGTCCATGGTGCCCGGAATTTTCGCGGATGCCGCATCGGCGTTCGTCAGGATGCTTTCCACCCGGTCCAGGCTGTTTTGAATGTTTTGCGACATTCGCTCGGACCTGAGGATTCGGCCGACACTTCCCTTTCCGGCCTCAATATCGTCGGATATCTTTCTCATGTTGGAAAGGATTTGATTGATTTCGTCGAGCGCGGTAAAGACCGGGCCCTTTGGATCCTTTAACGTATTCGCCACATCGGAGAGGTCCTGGACCGCCTGGACGAACTTTTTGGCCGTCTTTTCGATCTGGAACTCGTTTAAAATATCGGAGATCGATTTTTTCGGCAGGGCGGGGATATCCCCTTCTTCCGGTATCACCGGCGCTTCCCGGTCGCCGGGCAGGATGGCGACGTACTCGGAACCGATGAAGGTCGGACTCTCCACCACCGTCCGGGTGTCTTGTCTGATTCGCGAGGCGTATTCGGATTGAATGGCCAGCCTGACCCGGACCTGGTCGTTGATCAGGGTGATTTTTTTAACCTTCCCGATCTGAGCCTTGTAAAGCCGAACGGCCGCGTTTTCCTGAAGGTTGTAGGTTTCTTTAAATACGGTGTAGTAGGTGACGTAGGACTTGAACCAGCCCTTGCCCCGCCCCACCAGGACGATGGCCGAAATCAGCAGAAAGATGGTGCAGACCACAAAGACGCCGACGATTTTTTCTTCGGTTTTAAATTGTAGTTCCATTCTGTGTCGGACTACTCCAGATAGAATACGATGGATATCAGCACATTGACCACCAGGCAGAAGAGACTCGCGTCGATGGCCGATCGGGATACCGCATAGGACAGGGAGTCGGCCTGTGTTCTGATGCGAAACCCCTGGTAAAGACAGACGATGCTGATCGTCAGGCCGAAAAAGACCGCCTTGACGATCCCCACGGCGACATCGCTTGCACTGACGGCGTTTCCCACGTTTTTGAGGAAATTCGTCACCGGAATGTCGGTGATCAGCTCTGAAAACAGGTAGCCGCCGAGTATGGAGACGATGTCGAAAACAATCACCAGCAGCAGGACGGCCGCGGTGATGCCGATCATTCGGGGAACACCCAGGCGGTGCAGGGGATCGGCGCCCGATGCCTCCATCGCCGCGATTTCATGAAACAGGTTCATGTGACCGATCTCCACGGTCACGGCGGTGGCGGTCCTCAGAATCACCAGCAGAGCGGTGATGATGGGGCCGAGCTCCCGAATGATCAAAAACACGGTCAGCTTGCCCAGGTCATACTGGCCGGACAGCCTGGCGAACTGGCCCATGAGCATGAAGCCGGTGATCATCGCCACCAGAATCACCAGCGGCAATGCCTGAGCTCCGGAAAAATAAACCTGTTCAATGGCCGCCCGGTGGATATGATTTGCGCCGGGTGCGGGCCGCCGGACCATGGCGCGAAGCAGCCTCAAGGCAAAGGCGCAGAGGTTGAGGAGATAGCCGATGCCCTGCAGGAAATTTTTTCCCACGTAGCCTGTGATTTGGCCGAGGATTACCGAAGGGGTGAATGTCATGATGCAATCTGTTCGCCGGCCCGTAAAAGGGATTTATCCCGGTCTGCGGGATCCTTGTCTAAACCGAACGCATCGGTTCTCTAAAGGTATTTATAGCATAAGGATCTCAGCGCTTCCAATAACAATCGACGGTCTGTTTTAGATCCCGGCCAGGGCCCGGATCTCATCGGCCCGGTTGGTTTTTTCCCAGGTAAACTCGGGATCGTTTCTTCCGAAATGGCCGTAGGCGGCTGTCTTCTTATAAATGGGGCGCAGCAGGTCAAGGTATTCAATGATGGCTGCGGGCCTCAGGTCAAACAGCTCCCGGATCATCGGCTTGGCCTTTTCTTCGGGGATCTTTCCCGTTCCCATGAAATCCACCATGATGGAGACCGGTTCGGCGATCCCGATGGCATAGGCCACCTGAATCTCACATCTTTTGGCCAGACCGGCGGCCACGATGTTTTTGGCGATGTGTCGCCCCATGTATGAGGCGCTGCGGTCCACCTTGGAGGGGTCTTTTCCGGAGAAGCAGCCGCCGCCGTGGCTTCCCTGACCGCCGTAGGTGTCCACAATGATCTTTCGGCCGGTAAGGCCGCAGTCGGCCATGGGACCGCCGAGTTCAAACCTGCCGGTGGGGTTGATGAAGTACCGGGTGTCTCCATCCACCAGCTCCCTGGGGATGACCTTTTTAATCACCTCCTCGATGATGGACTCCCGGATTTCATCGTAGCTCACGTCCGGTTTGTGCTGGGCCGAAACCACCACCGTATCCACCCGTTTGGGGGTTCCGTTTTCATACTGAATGGTGACCTGGGATTTGCCGTCAGGCCTTAAAAAATCCATGGATCCGTTTTTTCGAACGGTGGCCAGCCGTTGGGTTAATTTGTGGGCAAAGATGATGGACATGGGCATCAGCTCGGGGGTTTCATCGCAGGCGAAGCCGAACATCAGCCCCTGGTCCCCGGCGCCCTGTTCCTTGTACAGCCCTTGCCCCACGTTGACCCCTTGAGCGATGTCCGGGGACTGGTGGTCGATGCTGGTGATCACCGCGCAGGTCTGCCAGTCAAACCCCATGCGGGATGAGTTATACCCGATTTCGCGGATGGTCTCCCGGACGATATGGGGAATCTCCACGTAGCATTCCGTGGAGATCTCTCCGGCGATAAACGCAAGCCCGGTGGTGACCAGGGTTTCACAGGCCACCCGGCAGTTTTTATCCTGGGCGATGATCGCATCCAGTACGGCGTCGGATATGGCGTCGGCCACCTTGTCCGGATGGCCTTCGGTTACCGATTCAGAGGTGAACAGCATGTTTTTGGTCATAGCGCGCTCCTTTGCTTCGTCTATGTTTGTGGGTCCGATTTATTGTTTTTCGAATTTCGGAATCCATTGCAGGTTGTCGATCAGCCGGACCTCCCCGACCTTGACCGCCAGAGCGATCAGGACCGGTCCGTTGATGACGTCCACATCATTTAAGGTTTCCGGGTCGCAGACCCTGATGTAATCAATTTTGTTTTCAGGGTGGGCGGCGATCATTTTGCTCATCGGTTCAATCAGCCGGTCCGCGTCGGTCTCTCCGTTTGCCAAAAGCTGTTTCGCCTCGGTTAAGGCATTAAACAGCGAAAGGGCGAAATGTCGCTGGTCAGGGGTCAGCCTTGCGTTTCGGGAGCTCATGGCCAAACCGTCCGGTTCCCGGACCGTGGGGCAGCCGATGATTTCAAGGTCAAAATTGAGGTCCTTCACCATCCTTCGAATGATCGCCAGCTGCTGGTAGTCCTTTTCCCCGAAAACAGCCACATGGGGGGAAACGATATGAAACAGTTTCGCCACCACGGTCAGCACGCCCCGAAAATGCGTCGGCCGGGACACCCCGCAGAGATGCCGGGGAAGCGTTTCCTGGGTGATGTAGGTTTCAAACCCCTCGGGGTATAAATCCTGTTTTTCAGGGGTGAAGACGATGTCGACCCCGGCCGTTTCGGCCAGTTGAAGGTCCTGCTCAAGGCTTCGGGGGTAGGCGGCGAAATCCTCACCCGGGCCGAACTGGGTGGGGTTGACAAAGATGCTGATAATCAGCCTGTCGCCGTGTTTTTTTCCTTCCCTCATGAGGGAAAGATGCCCTTTGTGCAAAAATCCCATGGTCGGGACGAAAACAAGGGTCTGCCCCTCCCGTCTGAGATGGGCTGTTGTTTTTTTGATGTCGACGACTGAGCGGATAACCTCGATACGCCCTTCCTCCCTATTGAATGGAATCCTTGAACACGGGTTCGTTCAGGTTGCTCATCACCAGGCCGGTCAATACCTTGGGGTAATAATATGTCGATTTTCTCGGCATGGTCAACCCCTTTGCGGCGACCTCCCGAACCTGTGCATTGGCGGTGGGGTTTAGAATAAACGCCATGTCATACTCCCCGGCGGCAAAGGCGGCAATGGCCTCCCTATCATGGCTTCTGAATTGGATTTTTTTTTCGTTGTCTAAAGCCGCATCATCAAAGCCGAGGATTCGAATAAAGATCAGCCGGGTCAGCACGGTGACGTCCAGCTTTTTTAAAGGGGGCTTGATCGTATTGTCAGATATCTGATCCATTACGCCCGGTTTTAACGTGAGGATATAAAACTCGGAACAGCCCTTGATGAATACCCCGAATTTGTGTTCACCCGGCCCGGTCCGCATACGGGTTTTCAGGATGTTCTGAACAGCGCCGGGATCGGCCGGTTCAAAGGGGAAGGAGGCGATGTCGAAATACGCCCCTGCCTTTTTAATGAACGCGTTTCGGGACCCATCGGGAATGTCCGACACCAGCCGGTGGGTGGGAAGGATGATCAGACCCGGGTCCTCCATGGCGCAGAGGTACATCATGGTGTAATGGGCCGGATGCGTTGAATCCAGGTTGGGATTCTGCTGTTTGCGCCATTTGCGGTAATTTAAGGCGGTTTCATACCGGTGATGGCCGTCCGCAATAAACAGCCTTTTATCCTTTAGGCCTTCTGAAGCCCTTTGATGAACCGCCGGATCGGTAATCCGCCAGAGCCGGTGATGAAGCCCGTCATCGCAGGTAAAGTCAAACACCGGCGTTGTCCGTGCGACAGCAGCCTTTAATGAATCGATAACCTTTGACCGGTCCGAAAATACGGAAAAAACCTGGCTGAAATTGGCATGGCAGGCCTTCATCAACTCCAGGCGCTCGAATTTGACCTTGGAAAACGTCTGTTCATGGGGCAGGATGATGCCTTTTTCAAAAGGCTCAAGCCGGACGCGGGCGATAAGCCCGTACCGGGTAATGGGGCTGCCCTGAAATTGAAACCCCACGGATGTCAGGTAAAGCGCCGGAAGGGGATCCTGGAGCAGCACGCCCTTTTTGAGCCATTCGGTGAAGCATGATGCGGCCCGGGCAGGGGGATTGTTTTTGTCCGTATCCTGTTCTTCAGGCCGGTTTTTATCCAGACGGATGACATTATAGGGGTGGCGGTCGTAGAACCGCTCCTGCTGTTTCTCGGAGATCACATCGTAGGGAGGAGTTGTCACATCGGACAGATTTTTTATCCGTTCCTGATTATAAAGAATCCCCCTGAAGGGGATGATATTCGCCATAAATCTTTCGTCCTTTGGGTTAAAATCCTCGCCCTGGAAAAGGCGAGAGCGGCATAAAATTTTCGCTTAATGACCGTTGAGTCATAAACGTAAACACCAAGTTTGTCAACCCTATTATCCCTATTATCATGGCTTGCCGGTCTTAAGGGGCAACAAAAGCAGGTTGCGGACTCATGGCTTTTATGGTATCAAAAGCAAAATTCAACAGGCGGGTAAAGGCGCCTGGGATTTCAGAAGGGAAAGGTGAACACCACATGACCGATCAGGTGAAGGAAACCATTCTAGAAAAGGGGATGGGTATTGCCGGAAGCATGGTGGATGATCTTTTTTTGATGCTTCCGCAAATCCTAAAACCCTTCAGGCCCGCACGAAGGATCGATCCGGTTCAATACCGGCAGGAGGTCGAATTTTACCTGGATCAGGGCTATGTGGAGCATCCGGAAAGCTTTTTTCAGATCGAGGATGTTTCGGTCACGGAGAAAATAGTAAGCCAGACCGTTTACCGGGACGGAATACGCCAGACCATCGCTTTTCAAAGCCGCTATCAGACGCGAAACCCGCTGATCGCCGAAAGGTTTTGCGCCTTTTCCGAAAACCAAACCGCCTACCTGATTCGATGGGCCCACGGCGACAGCGGCCGAAAGACCGTGCTCTGCCTTCACGGTTACATGCTCGGGGAGCCGGGGCAGGCCGAAAGGATGTTTAGGGTTTCCAAACTTTACCGGCTGGGGCTTGATGTGGCGTTGTTTGTCACCCCCTTTCACTGGAAACGCGCCCCGGCCTCAAGGATGCTGCGTGGGATTTTTCTGCAGCCCGATGATGTGGGCATGACCTGTGAGTGTGTGGGCCAGGCCATGCAGGATTTGTATCAGGCCGTTCTGGTTTTGGAAAGAATGGGCGCCTCCGCGGTCGGTCTGATCGGGGCCAGCCTGGGCGGATACCATGCCGGGCTTTTCGCCTGCCTTTCCGACCGGATCGTTTTTGCCGCCTTGATGGTTCCGGCGGTTCTGTTCATCGAGAAATTCAGCCCCCAGACGGTCCGCTACCCGTTTCCGGTGGATCAGGGCATGCGCGAAAAAATGGACCGGGTCTGGCGGCTTCACTCCCCATTGAACTTTTATCCCAAGATTTCAAAGGAGCGCTTGCTGGTTGTCGCTTCCCGGTCGGATAAGCTCTGTCCGTTTGCGCATGTGCGGGCCTTGTGCGAAAAGTGGGACTGGCCGCCGCACCTGTTCATGACCGGCGGGCACTGGCTGGTTCTAAACCCCCGGGAGCGGGGAAAGGTCTGGTACCGGTTTCTTACGGACATGGGGTTTATTGAAAACAAAGTTTAAGGTGAGAGTTTTCGGGAGCGGATCGCCAGGTCCCGGACCCTTCGAAAATCCTCGTCTGTGAGCACCCCCTCCAGGCCGGTGATATAGGCCAGCCGCATCCCGTGCTTGAGCCCCATCTTGTAAATCTCGCTGACTTTCTCCCATTTGATGTCGCGGCCCAGGCTGAAGCTTTCAAACCGTCCCTCCAGGGCCAGCACGATGGCTTCGGCCAGGCTGGCGTAGGCCACCCCGGGCGGCAGGCCGATGTTTCTCATTTCGGGCTTTCCCGGAAGGGTAATCTCCCCGGAAGCGATGATCAGAACGTCCGGCCGCATCTTTGCGTCCTTTACGGTGAAGTTTAAGGGCCGGTTCACATCCGTGATCACGCAACCGGGTTTGACCTGGGAAAGGTCCAGCATCTTTTTTTCCGACAAG
>CAZFWD010000264.1:0-17591 GCA_964522535.1 uncultured Desulfonema sp. | reverse complement strand
CGGCTGCGACCTGGTGATTGAATTTCCGCTCATCGAGCAGCTCGACATCCTGCGGGCGCTGGAATCCGAAGGCATCCATCCCCTGCAAGTGGTTCCGGTGTCCGGCCCGCTGCTTGCGCCGGTGAGTATCTTCTCCACAACGGATTACGGACCATTTTTAATGGTCCGGGCTGCGAACATGAAGATCACAGTGGACAAGGATTCCCGGAAGGTGGTGAACATTTCCGGGGGCGGGTGTCCCGATGTGCCGTATCTGGCCGCGGAAATGGTGGGAAAACGCCTTGATGAGGCCCCAGAGCCCCGCAGCATCGGCCATACCCTGTGCGGGTATGCCCTTCAACTCGCCTATGCGGAGATGATCAGACAATGTTCGCGGTAGTCGGCACCGTGCCGGATGAGGAATTCCCCCTGATCTGCGGACCGGTCTTCCTGTCCGGCCGGAAGCTGATCATTCAAAACCAGGCCGTGGAGATCAACCGGGGAACCGCCGCGCTTCTTGCCACCGCGGCCCAGGTCTGTGAATTTTACAACGCGCCGGGGCCTATCGCCTATTTTGTCGGCGATATCGGCAGGGGCGGCGGCAGCCGCCGGCTTTACGGCCATCTGGAAAAGGTGTTGCCCGCTGAAAAATATCAAAGCCTCACCTTTCATTATATTCAGCCGGATGTGGACTGGCACAACCGGGTGTTGTTTGCCGTGGAGCAGATGACGCCCCGTCCCATACTGATTGCCGATGCGGGTTTCATGTACGCGGCCAAAATGAGCGGCCAGGCGGACACCTATGACGTGTTCACCCCGGATATCGGGGAACTGGCGTTTCTTGCGGACGAATCCGCGCCCCATCCATTTTACACCAGGGGGTTTATTTTTCATGAAAAAAACCGCGTGCCGGAGCTGATCGGCCGGGCGTATGCCCACGGCAACGCGGCCCGCTGGCTTCTGGTCAAGGGGGAGGAGGACATCCTGGCCGACGCCGCCGGCGTCCGTAAAACCGTGTCCGAACCCATGGTTCCGGTCCTGGAGGCCATCGGCGGGACCGGCGATATCATCACCGGCCTGATCGCCGCCCTGACCAGTCTTGGAAAAGATGTTGAAACCGCCTGCCTGGACGCAGCCCGCATCAGCCGCCTGGCCGGCCAAATGGCAGACCCGGATCCCGGCACCCAGGTGATGGAGATCATCGCGTGCATCCCGACGGTTCTGAAGCAATTTTATGCGGATAGCCGGGAGGAAGGTAGAAGGTAGAAGGGGGAAGGTAAAAGGAGGAAAATGATGAGAAAACGGATGTTGTGTATTTTTGTGGGGCTGATGCTGATTCCTTCGGCGGCCGGCGCAGTCGAGGTTTACCGCGATGGGGATATGGCCTTTGACGTGGGGTTCTGGGGCCAGGCCTGGTACCAGTACGTCAACGATTATGACCGGGACGGGGACGGCGACTGGGATGATGATCTTCATGATTTCATGGTTCGGCGGGCTTATTTCAGTCTAAACGGCACCCTCACCCCGAAGCTGAGTTTTTTTGTGCATTACTCCGGGGACCGGCTCGGCCAGGAAGGGCTGGATGATTCGGGAAAAGGGCTTGGCTCCGGGCTTGCCCTTCGGGACGGCTGGGTCAACTACAAGGTGTTTGGGGATGACCTGATGCTCCAGATCGGCCGCATGTATATTCCGTTTACTCGGGATTACGGCACCACCTCCACCAAGGCCATGCTCACCACCGAGCTCAACTGGGGACAGGGCGGCATTCGCAGCGGCATTTTCTATCCGAGCAATATCGGCCGGGATGACAGCGTCACCCTCTGGGGGAACATCCTTCAGGACCGGCTTCAGTACCGGCTGATGGCGGGGGAAGGGCTGGAAAACAAAAAGGTCAATGCCGCGGACACCTCGGGAAAGGTCCAGGCGGTCAATGAGGACGACAACCTTCGGTTTGCGGGCCGGCTGAGCGTAAGCCTGTTTGATCCGGAAACCGCTTGGTTCAACGCGGGCACCTACCTGGGAAAAAAGAAGGTCCTGGCCTTAGGCTGCGGTTTTGATTTTCAGCCGAACCTGGTTTATTATAAAAACCCGGCCGCTGAGGGTTCCGAACGCAACTATGAGGCTTATACCGTTGACCTGCACCTGGACCTGCCGTTTGAGGCCTGCGCCGTCACGGCCGAGGCCGCCTATATCTGGATTTCAAACGCCGTTAATGAGGTCACCTGGTCGGATATTACGGCCGGCGAAGATGGGGAGATTTTGTCGCTCAAAGCCGGGGTGCTGCTGGCGGACAGGTTTCAGCCGTTTGTGCATTACGAGGCGATTATGCCGGACGCATCAAAAACAGATGATACAGGTGTTTACGGGGTCGGATGCAACTATTACCTCAAGGGGCATGCAAACAAGCTGACCGTGGAATATGCCCTTGTGGATGACGATGATCATACCGCAGACATCATCACGGTGCAGGCCGCGTTCGGGTTTTAAGAGGGAAGGGCCTTTCACCTTCTACCTTCAACCTTCTACCTAATCAGGCCGTCCCGTCGGACAAAGGGATTTAAAGCATGGGCCGTTTAAATACAATCGGCATCATTGACGCGCACATGACCATCCTCGATATCGTCAGCTCCCACCGGCAAACCCAGGCCGTGTTTGAGCGCTACAACGAAACAGCCGGGGAATGCATCTGCTGCCAGTCGCTTTTTGAAACCCTGGAGGCAGTGGCCGAAAAATATAAACTCAATATCAAGGAGATGATAGACGACCTAAACCGCGCGGTTTTACACGAGGAGGGTGCAGACCAAAACTGACGTATTCGTAAAGTGTATGAGCTGCGATCAAATCTGACGCCAATCCCAGAAAGGCTACCTGTCAGACAAAGTCGTAGTCAGTACACTTGATGCTGTCGACGAGGAACCCCGTGCTTTTTCATTCTTGCCCGCAATGTGCTTGGCGCAAGCCCCAGTATTTTTGCGGCGCCGTTTTTGCCTTCAATTTTCCAATTTGCTTCTTTTAGGATGTGCAGGATATAATCGCGTTCCATTTCAGGCATTGTTTTTCTCGGGCTTGCCGGAAGCTGTTCAAGCGGATCGGGTTCAAGCTTGTCGGCCAGCAGAAGTATGTTTCCAGGGGTATTGATTATGGAACGTTCTATTACATTTTGCAGCTCCCTGATATTTCCCGGCCAGTTATACATTTCAAGCGCCTTGATTGTATCTAAAGGGATGGTGTCAATCTGCTTCCCTAATTGCTTGCACAATTTATCGAGCATCCAATTTGCCAGTAAAGGGATGTCCTCTTTGCGTTGACGCAGCGGTGGAATCGCGATCGCAAAAACATTTAAGCGGTACCAGAGATCCTGCCTGAAATTTCCATGTTTGACTTCTTTTTCAAGGTCACGATTGGTTGCCACGATGATCCGCACATCCACTTTAATGGTGCGGGAGCTTCCCATGCGCTCGAATTCACCGTATTCCAGGACGGTCAGCAGTTTTCCCTGGGCTTCCAGCGGCAATTCGCCGATTTCATCTAAGAAGAGGGTGGCGCTGTCAGCCAGTTCAAAGCGGCCTTTGCGCTGGGTGTGTGCGCCGGTGAACGCCCCTTTTTCATGGCCGAACAATTCACTCTCAATAAGGGTGGACGGCAGGTTGGCGCAATTCACCTTGATGAGCGGGGCGTCTTTTCGCATGCTCATTTTGTGGATGGCGCGGGCGATCAGCTCCTTTCCCGTTCCGGTTTCGCCGAGGATCAGGACGGTGGATTCCGTTGGGGCGACTTTTTCCACTTTTTTGATGGTCTGTAAAAGCGCGTTGCTTTTTCCGATGATGCTTTCAAAATTATGCTCCCGGGCGATTTCTTCCCGGAGATAATTGCGCTCATTTTCGATCTGTTCTTTGAGTTGCTTGATTTCTAGAAACGCGGATTTAAGTTTTTTGTCGGACCGCCTTTTAATCAGCAGGTTGGACATCACATCCGCCACTATTTTTAGGCGCATGATTAAATCTTCGCTCCATACGCGCTCTTGATGGACATGGTCCAGCATGAGCCCACCCACCACCATTTTCCCGTCAATCAGCGGAAACATTAAGAAGGATTTGACGCCGTGTTTAAGGGCTAATCCCTTGTCAAGTGGAGCTTCTTCAGGCAGCTCCTTCACATTTTTAAAGTGAACCACCTTGAAATCCAGCAGCTGGCTGGTAATCCAGGGCGCTTCAATGTCCTTGATGCCGAGCGGTACCGGGGGAATCCCTTTTGCCCCCCAATAATGGGTGTTCACATACCTGTCTGTCTGTTCGTCGTACTGAAACAGATGGCAGCGGTCTGTGCTGAGGGATTGACCGATGCATTCGAGTGCATGGTTGATTTTCGCGTCAAACTCAGTTTCCTGGATGTTGATAAACGTGGCAAACAGTTCCGTAAGCAGCTTTTCAAACTCAAACCGTTCCGGCAAAGACATTTCCAAGGATTTTTCATCCGTGAGCGGTTCAAATGTAAATGTTTTATAAATGCCGCCTCCGTTTTCCGATCCGATTTCCGAAAAGTGTACGGTGCCATTAAGCTGATCGCCGTTTGGTTTGATAAGATGTGCTGGAATGCGTTTGTTCGGTATCAGCTGTACATCCGGGTGGCGTAAGCATATTGAAAGATGCCGGCCGGTTATTTCGTTTTGAGTATACCCGAGAAGGTCTTCGGCGGTTTTGTTCGTGGTCATGATAAAATCGTTTTGATCGGTGATAAAGACCGAACCGGGAAGTGAATCAAAGATTTTTTTTAAAAATGCCAGGTTTTGGGTGGTCTGTCCTTGAAGGTCATTCACAGTGAACTCTCCTCCGTTGAAGCTTTAACTGATTGTTTGCGTGTCAATTTGTCCTGTCCGTATCTATTAGCCTTTTGGATATTTAAAATATGTTATGGGTTTTCCCGGAGGAAAAAAAGGCCGCGAAATATGGTGGCATGTTTTAATGTCTCAATCAAGCATTAGTTTTTTGAAAAGAATATTCTTCAGGCGCCAAGCCTTTGCAATGCAAAAATAGTGAATATGCCGAGGAATAAATATAGCATAAATAATCAAATAATTAACTATTTTCAGACGGTTTATTAGATACCCGTTCACCCCTTATTTACGGTTTTTCCTGAAAAATTTAAATCCGTCATATGTAGCGGTTCCACCATATTTGGTGGGCTATGTCATACCTGAAATTTTATTCCTTCGACAGAAAAATATTTGTAAATGTATTAAAAACAAAAGGTTGGTATGATTATGGAAAAAAGAATAAACTTTGGCATGGGATTTGTAAACATAAAATATGAATAAAATTTTTGTTTAATAAAAAAAACATTGTTTTATACCGGCTTTATCCATTAAAAATACAGGTGAAATCTCAGATCCGGGAATGGTTATTGTCTTTCTCCAGGCAGTTTTCGAACGTAACGTCCAGAAGGGAGGTGGGTTATGCCTGAAAAAATGATTGCGTGCGTGCGCAAGGCGCCGGGGGTTCTGGTTGTCGAGGAAAGGAACGTTCCGGTAATCGAGGAAGCCCAGGATGTCATCCTCAAGGTCCGGTTGTGTATCATCTGCGGCACGGACGTTCATGCGGAGGAACTGCCCCTGCCGGACGTGGCCATGGGGCACGAGGGGGTCGGGGAAATCATGGACATGGGCGATGGGGTCGAGGATTTCATGATCGGCGACCGCGTGGCGGCCTCCTGCATGCTGTCCTGCGGTTATTGCGCGAGCTGTCAGCAGGGCGATCCGAGCGCCTGCTTAAACCCCCAGGGCCGGGTGCAGCACGGAATCGTCATGGACGGTTATCAGGCCGAATATGTGCGGGTTCCCTTTGCGCCGTTCAGCATCTGCAAAATACCGGATGAATTGAGCGATGAACAGGCCATTTTGACGGGCGATATTTTTTCAACCGGCGTGGGCGTGCTGGAACGGGCTGGCATGAGAGTCGGGGATTCCATTGCCGTTTTTGCCCAGGGACCTTTGGGTCTATGCGTGACCACAGCGGCCCGGGCTCTGGGCGCCGGTCTGATCATCACCGTGGAACCGGATTCGTTCCGGCGCAAAGTGTCGCAAAAAATGGGCGCCAATATCGTGCTGGACCCCACCGATACAGATGTGGTTCACAAGATACTGGATATCACCGAGGGATACGGGGTCAATATCGCCGTGGAGGCCGTGGGCAAGCAGGAAACCCTTCAGGCCGCGTTCGGCACGGCCCGTATCGGCGGCGCCATATCCAGCCTCGGCGTATACGGCTTTGATTTTGACAACCTGTCCATTCCCGCCGCCCACGATTCCATCATCCCGGACACATTTTACCACCGGCGATTTGTCACCACCCTGTGCCCCAGCGGAAGATACCGGCTTCAGCGCCTGATGGATCTTCTAAGATATGGCAATGTCAATACAGAGCCGTTATGGACCCACACCATGCCGCTGAAAGACATCTTAAAAGGATACGACATGTCTAAAAATCCCAACAGCAGAACATTGAAAATCGCGGTGAGGCCTTAATATGAATACTTACGGAATTTATATCAACGGCAAATGGGAGGGAGCGAGATCAAAAAAAACATTTTCCATGATCAACCCGGCCAATGAAGAAACCATTGGTTATGCTGCGCATGGAACCTTCGAGGATGTGGATGCGGCTGTAAAGGCCGCCCGAAAGGCTTTTGACAAAGGCGACTGGAGCGGCATGCACCCCCGTGAACGGGCCGGATATTTTTTTAAGCTGGAGCAGCGCATTGCCGAGCGCGCTTCAGACCTTGCGACCTTCGAAACCATGGACGCGGGCATGGTCATGCGTTTAACGGAAGGCATGGTGATACCGCTGGTCGGACTTTTTTGTCAGAAATTCGCCGAGATGGCGGAATATCTCTCAGAACCCCAATCCCGGGCCCAAGCGAATTTTCCGGCACTGTACTGGGATTATACGGTCCGGGAACCCATCGGGGTGGTGGGATGCATTGTGCCGTGGAATTTTCCCCTGTTCCTCGGAGCCTGGAAGCTGATCCCGGCGCTTATCGCCGGAAATACCGTGGTCATCAAACCGTCGTCCTCCGCCTCTTTAAGCCTGCTGGAATTGACAAAGCTCATTGATGCTCTCGGCCTTCCCGAAGGCGTCTTTAACGTGGTGACCGGACCCGGCGGGGAAACCGGCGATGCGCTGGTGGAACACCCCCTGGTGGACAAGATCAGCATGACCGGCTCCACGGAAATCGGCAAGGAAGTCATGAAGAAAGCGGCCCGGGACTTAAAGCGCGTGACCCTGGAACTGGGAGGGAAGAACCCGGCCATTGTGCTGGATGACGCGGATCTGGAGCTGGCGGTGGACGGCGTGCTGTTCGGCGGACTGACCCATCAGGGACAGGTGTGCATGTCCGGCAGCCGCGTTTATATCCCTGTAGCCATGTATGGGGATTTTATCAACCTGGCTGTGGAGCGCGCCAAAACCTTGGTCCTGGGAGATCCCCTGGATTCCGATGTGGATATGGGCCCGGTGATTTCACGGCGGCAATGGGAAGGCATCCGGCGCTATATTGATTTGGGCAAGGATGAAGGCGCCCGCCTGGTACTGGGCGGTGGCGTACCCGCAGGCGAAATGTTTCAGAAGGGCTTCTGGCTGCAACCGACCCTTTTTGCGGACGCCCGCCATGACATGGTCATCAGCCGGGAGGAAATTTTCGGCCCGGTCATCGCCCTGATTCCTTACGAAGATGAGGGAGAGGTCATTGCCATGGCCAATGACACCCATTACGGGCTGACCGCCGGGGTCTGGGCCGGGGATATCGAACGGGCGAACAAGATCGCTCAGAAACTGCGCGCGGGAACTGTTTTTATTAATGACTGGCATCTGTTGAATCCCAATTTTCCGTTCGGCGGCTATAAACAAAGCGGTATCGGCCGTGAAAGCGGTCTTGAAGGGTTTTTTGAATTTACGGAAATCAAAACCGTGCACATCAACTTGAAGCGGACCCGGGAGGAGAGCTTCTGGTTTCAGATGCTTCTGGGCCATACGGAAACTTAAGTTAATGAAAATGTTAACCAACCAACTAGGAGGAAAAGATCATGTCTGAATTCTGGAATAACGCGGAAGAGGTCGCAACAGCCATTTTAGGGATGTTTGACAAAACCTTTGAAGATGCGTCCCTCAAGGCAAAGGCGGATGGGCTCAAGAACCTGCTGGTATTTAACTATAAGGACCCGGACGTCACCATCTGGATTGATTCCCGGGGCGACGAACTGAAATACGGTTCCGGGAGCCCGCCGGATAAAGCGGATGTCGAAATGAATTTAAGCGCGGATGACGCCCACCGGACATGGTCCAATAAAATGAATGTCATGGTGTCCATCGCCAAGAAAAAAATTGTGCTGGTGGGAAACGCGACCCGGGTCCTGAAGCTCGTTCCCCTGCTGCGCATCATGGCCGTAAAATACAATGAAAAGCTCAAGGAGATGGGGAAGGAATCAATTATCCTGAGCTGACTTATTTTTTAAAAGAAAAGCTCGTTACACCAAAAAGATCAAGTTTTCCGGAGGTAGACAAATGAAATTATGGTCAAGGGGCCTGGGGAAAACCGAACTGAAGATGGATTTCAGGTATTATAGGATTAAAAAAGACCCTGAGAGCGACAACGTGTTTATTGTCGGCAGAATCACCGATCCGGTGGACTGGGAATTTAAAATCACCATCGATCCGGAAGATATTCCCGGTATGGCGAAAATATTTTTCAATTCCGGCGTGATTAAGCTTCTCATTAAAAATCTGCACAAATATATCATCTATCTGTTTAACCGGAAAAAATACATCGAAAAAGCCGGTCATGACATTGAAGAAAAAGTCAACGCCGCCTATGCCGGCATGATGAAAGGACGCGAGCGTCCGTCCCTGAAAAGGACGGAAGGCGACTCCTACAAGCAGCAGATGCAGGCCGTCACACTCAATTGAACAAGGGATAAAGGAGAGGCACAATGGCAGATTATGATGTCATCATTATCGGCGGAGGTGTCAATGGCCTGGCCGCTGCCGCTTATCTGGCCAAATCCGGCTTAAAAACCCTGGTGCTCGAGGCCAGGGGGGAATGCGGCGCCCACTGCGATACCACAGAGCCCGGTCTTCCGGGATTTGTTCACAACCTTCACGCCACATGGCTTATTCAGGCCATGAGCCCGTGCATTGTCGAACTGGAGCTGGCTTCCCGGTTCGGCCTGGAGCATGTCGCAACCGAGTACTGTTATGCTAAAAGTTTTGCCGACGGCAAGAACGTGCTCATGGGGGTGGATCCGATTCAAACGTTTAACAGCTGGGAAAGGCATTCGGAAAAAGACGGTCTGACGTTCATGCAGGCCGCGGATTACATGATGGATCACCTGGAAGACACCAAACTGGTGCTGCATGACTTCCTGTACAAGGCGCCGAGTCCGGAAATCCTGGAGCGCACGGGAAAAGTGATTGAAGGCATCATGGCCGCCTGCGACATGGACCTGACCTTTGAGCAGGTCTGGAACATGAACGGGTTTGAACTGACCAGACAATTCTATGAATCCGAATATATCCGGACCCTGCTACAATCGTTCACCTGGATTGGCGGGATGCCGCCGATTCATCCCAATGTCGGCTCAATGGGCGCCTTGCTGACCATGATGTGCGGGCCGTTTTTCCCCGTTCATCAGACCAAGGGGGGCTCCCACGCGCTGACACACGCACTGGTCAAGGCGGCCACGGCGTATGGCGCGAAAATACTTCCATGCTGCCCGGTGACAAAAATCATTACGAGGAACGGTGAGGCGGTCGGGGTTCAGCTCAGCGAACACGCGGTATTTCCGAATGAAACCATATCCGCCAAAAAGGTCATCAGCAACTGCACCTTGATCCCGACGTTTAAGCATATGGTGGGATATGACAATATTGACGCCGATATGGCGGCCAGGATCGACAAGTTCGACTATAACGAACAGAACCTGTTTGCCACTTACTGGGCGCTCGACGGCGCGCCGCGGTTTGCATCCGCCGATTATGACGACGGCATCCAGCGCTGTTTTATGGGATATTTCGGGGGCAAGGACACGGAAGCGATGACGCGCTTCGGTACGGATCTGATCAACCGCGTAATTCACCCGGAAATTCGCGCCAACTGGTTCATCCCTACGCTGACCGATCCGACCCAGGCGCCCGAAGGATGCCATACCGCTTTTGTATGGCTCGATGCGCCGCCCCGTCCGAAATCATGGAAGAATGGTTCGCTCGATGGATTGCCGTCATGGGATGACATCAAGTATCAGATGGCCGATCAGGTGGTGGACACCTTTGAAAAATATGCGCCGGGGTTTAAAAAGCTGATCAAGGACCAGATTATTTATACCCCCTATGACATGCAGCGGAACAACCCGTCCGCGGTCCTGGGCAACTGGCTCGGCGGCAGTGTGATTCCGGAACAGTGGTATATGAAACGGCCGGTTGAAGGCGTTCTGCAGGGCGGCGGGTCAAGAACTTTCCTCAAAAATCTTTATCTTTCTAATTCGATTCATCTGTTTGGCTACACGGGCTTGAGTTCCGGATATATTGCCGCCAGTGAAGTGGCCGAGGATATGGGCGCCAGGGATCAGGAATGGTGGACTGAAAAGGCCCTGGACTGGTATCTGGATAATATTAATGAGATTCCCCAGAATCTTGGAGTGAGGTGATTCCTATGAAAGATAAAGAATATGATGTCGCGATCATCGGCGCGGGTCACAACGGACTGATCTGCGGGGCATATCTGGCCAGGGCGGGGTTGAAGGTTCTTCTCATCGAAGCGCGCCATGAGACCGGCGGCGGCCTGGATACCCTGGAATTTGCCGGGTTCAAGTACAACCCCCACGCCATTTACCACATGATGGCCGAGATCATGCCGGTCTACCATGATTTTGATTTAAGGTCCCGGGGGGTGCGGTTTATTTATCCGGAAGTGCAGGCCGCCTATATCACCAAAAATCAAAAGCCCTTGATATTTTACCATGATCCCCAAAAAACGGCGGACTTCATATCCGCCGAATTTTCGGCAAAGGATGGGAGCGAGTATACCCGGATGTACAAGGACTTCCAGGAATATTCGGAAAAAATCCTGATCCCGCTCACCTATGTGCCGGCAATGCCGCCGCTCGAGCAGGTGCAGGCGTTAAACAGCGCCAAGGATGACGTGGGCCGCCGGTTTAATGAAATCGCCGAGCTGCCGCCCACGGAAATTCTCGGCATGTATGATTTTTCGGAACCTGTGCGGGCCGGGGTGCTCAATCTGTTTACCATGTGGGGATTGTCCCCCCATGAAGCACTGGGTTATATTTTTCCGCTCTATGTGTACCGGATGACCAACGCGGCGCTGTGCAGCGGTGGGTCGCACCGGCTTTCCTCGGCCATTCATAAGTCCATCATCGCCGCCGGCGGTTCGATCTTAGATGACTCCCGGGTGGTCAAGGTGGTGACCGGCAACGGAAAAGTGAAGGGCGTTCTGCTGGATGACGGGACCGAAATAAGGGCCACCGCCGTGGCATCCACCGTTGATCCCCACCAGACCTTTCTCAAGTTTTTCGATGATGATGAGATCCCGGCATCCTTAAAAGAATCCGCCAGAAAATGGGAGTGGGAAAAAACCACATTCTTCGGCACGCATCTCGCTCTCAGGAGCCTTCCGAAATATATCGGGACCGAGTCGTATGATGACGCTAACCGCGCAATGATTGCATTTTTTGGGATCAAGGATACCGAATCCCTTTTGGATCATTACAATGCCCTTGAATCCGGTGAGGTTCCGGCAAAAAACCTGTACGGTCATGCCACCTGCGGCTCGCTTTTTGATCCTATCCAGGCCCCCGAGGGATGTCATAACGGACGGTGGGAAATGCTGGTGCCGTATGACAATGACTGGGAGAAAAACAAGTGGGATTACGCCAAACTTTGCGTCGAGGAGTGGAAGTCATACGCCCCCAACCTGGACCCGATCAATATGCTGGTCTATCCGCCTACTTACATTGAAGGCAAAATGATTAATATGGTGAGGGGATCATTCAAGCAGGGGGCCTACATTCCGCTCCAGATGGGATACTTTCGGCCCAATGACTCCTGTTCCCGGTGTTATACGCCGCTGGAAGGGTTTTACGTCTGCGGCGCCAGCGTTTATCCGGGCGGCATGATTATCGGCGGCCCGGGATACATCGGCGCCAATACCATTGTCGGGGATTTCGGTATCGAGAAAAAGTGGGATGAACCGGAAACCGTGAAAAAAGCCCGAGAAAACGGTATTATTCAAGATTGACAGGATTAAACGAATGCCGCAAACCATCTATGAAAAACTTCGGGATCAGCTTAACCCGTATTCCAAAATTCCTGCATCCTGATCGGATGGACGGATATCCTGATTCCAAAGCCGGAATCCAAGATCGTGCCGGATGCGTGCAGAGGGGAAGCCGTCAAGGCCTTTGTCGTGGTCAAGCCGGATGAGACCACGACGGAAAAGGAGCTGGACGCCTTCTGCCGGGAACGGCTGCCCGCCTGCAAGGTGCCGAAGCTTTATGAATTCGTGGATTCCCTGCCCAAATCCGCGGTGGGCAAAATTCTCCGCAAGGGTTTAAGGGCTCGGGAACTCGAAAAAAAATAAATGAAATATAGAGCAGCTTTTAACAAGCCCTACAATATATTTTATTAACGATTCGAATTTAAGTATTTTTTTATCTAATTCTGTTTTTCTTTTCCATAAATTTTCATTCATTTTTCATCACATCCGGGCAATTACCTGGGGGAATTTCGGCTTTTGCAGTTGACAGCCTGAGCCCATCTGATTATATTATAAAATACTAAAATAATTGTATAAATTAATTTTTTAAATGTGCCGCTGCGGCGCCTTATTGTGCCACGGTGGCCTTGTTGTGGATCGGTTGTGGGGTGGTTGCGGTCTGATTTTACAAGATTTTTCCCCTTTTGAGGGGTTAATTGAGAAAATAAGACTGGCACAGTTTTGGCTATCTAATACTTGAATCATTGTTTATGATTAATAATTTAATGAAGGGCTTGCAATGGACCACTGGAAGTGTATCGCCGCCACCGGTGCGCGGCGGACCCGTTTTGATGAAATTCCCAAATACGCCGAAGGGCTTTATGAGCTGAAGTCCGGAGTGTACGCCTGGATGACGCCCAACGGCTCATGGGGCGAATCCAATGCCGGGCTCATTGTGGGCGAAGGCGCGTCTCTTCTGGTGGATACCCTCTGGGACCTGAAATACACCAGGGCCATGCTCCACGCCATGAGACCGCTGACCGGGGCCGCGCCTATCAACACCGTGGTCACCACCCATGCCGACGGGGATCACTGGTGGGGCAACGAGCTGGTGACCGAAGCCGAAATCATCGCCACCCGGGCCTGCATCGACGAACTTTCGTCGGTTCAGCCCAAATCCATGCGGCTTCTTAAAAAAACCGGGAACCTGCTGAGTTGGATACCGGTATTCAACGTCGATAAAGTGGGCCACTGGTTTAAAAACATGGCCGCCCCTTATGATTTTCACAATCTTAACCTTACCCCGCCGACCCGGGCGTTTACAGGCCGCATGCAGATAGATGTCGGCGGAAGCATGGTGGAACTCATCGAAGTGGGACCGGCCCACACCCAGGGCGACCTCATCGTGTATGTCCCGGACGCCAAAACCCTTTACAGCGGTGATATCCTTTTTGTGGAATCCACGCCGGTCATCTGGGCCGGACCGGTAACCAACTGGCTGGCGGCCCTGGATCTGATCCTGGACATGGATGTGGATGTCTTTGTCCCCGGCCATGGGCCTGTTACGGACAAAAACGGTGTGCGACAGGTAAAAGCCTACTGGGAATTTGCGGATGCGGAAACGCGGCGGCGTTATGACGCCGGATTATCGGCAGCCGAGGCGGCCCGGGATATCGTTCTGGGAAACGCGTTTGCCGGTGGGCCTTTTGCGACATGGAACTCGCCGGAGCGGATGATGACCAACGTCCATACCCTGTATCGATACCTGCAAGGCAGAACCGATCATCCCAAAAAGTCGGAACTGACCAATATTCTGTGGAAACAGGCCGTGCTGGCGCACCAACTGCCGAATGCCCAGCCTGCTGTCATGCGTAAAAAACAGGAGAGAAGACCATGAAGCTGGTGACCTTTGATCAAAAAGACGATAGGCCCCGGATCGGGGCCTTGGTCGACGATGGCCGGACCATTGTGATCCTGCAGGCCGGAGCCGAGGCCATGAGCGGCGCGACTTCCCTGTTTTTCACCGATATGCTCGCCTTTTTGAACGGCGGTGCAGCAGCCCGGGACCACGCCATGGCGGTGGTTGATTACGTAACCGGCCAGAAGCCGCCGGACGCCTTTGTAAACGTTAATGCGGTTCGCCTGCTGGCGCCGGTTCCCCGGCCCGAGTCGATCCGGGACTGCATGGCTTTCGAACAGCACATCATCAACACCATCCGGGCCGTGGGCTTAAAAAAGCTCGCGCCTGTGGACGAATGGCTGGAAAAACGCCTCGGCCGCACCAAAACCCTGGCCTATCGCATCAACAAGGCATGGTATGAACGGCCCATCTATTATAAAAGCAACCGCTTTTCCGTGGTGGGACCGGACGCGGAGGTGCGGATTCCCGCCTACACGCAGCAGTTCGATTACGAGCTGGAATGGGGGGTTTTCATCGGCAAAACCGGCGCGGACATCTTTAGGCAAAAGGCCAGGGATTATATCGGCGGCTACACTATTTTTAATGATTTTTCCGCCAGGGACATTCAGATGAAGGAAATGGCCGGCCGCCTCGGCCCCTCCAAGGGCAAGGATTTCGACACGGGAAACGCCCTCGGCCCATGTCTGGTGACCCCGGATGAAATCCCCGATCCCTACAATCTCACCATGACGGCCCGCATCAACAACGAGGAATGGTCCCGGGGCACATCCGCCGACATGTACTGGACCTTCGAAGAGATCATCGCCTATATTTCCCGGTCCGAAACCCTGTATCCCGGAGAATTCATCGGTTCGGGCACCTGCTCCGGCCCCCAGGGCCGCGGCTGCGGCCTGGAAATGGGCAAATTCCTTAAATCCGGCGATGTGGTGGAGCTGGAAGTGGAACGCATCGGCGTGTTGCGCAACCCGTTGGTATAATTCGATGCTCTTAAACCGTTGCTCCGAAGAATACAATCACCTGTTGATTTGCTTATACGCCGGCCTTGTCCGGAACGATGGGAAGCTGTCAAACCGGGCGAGAAAAAGGGAATTCGAAAAATTGACCGACACCGAAATTCGAGCGATTGAAGAAAAATACGCGGAGCTTTTCAGCTGCCGGTTCCGCATCCTTCCGGAGGGTGCCGTAGATGATTGAGGTTTCCCACCCGGAAATCCGGACGCATTCCACTTCTCAACCCCTTTGAATAGAAGGGGAAAAAGAGAAAACCCGTCACCCCGAAGAATAACCCGGAGAGACGGGTTGGTGTTTTGTAAATGGTGGAGGCGGCGTCCGTCGAAATTATTTGATAACTATTTATATTATTAGAATTTTTTAAATAATATAAAAATAGCATACCGTCAAAAATACCGTCATTTTCAGAATTGCTCCAAACTTTTCACTCCGGCAATCGCATCAATTTCTTCGATACACAAATCAGCAAAGGGTTTATCAAGTAAGAAATCTGCTCCGCCCATCTCATCAATCGGTTTTCGTTTTTATGCCCTGATTTTTTCAAAACATTTGAATATATTAATTTTTAATGTTATATAAAATTTTTATTATAATTGCCTTGGTTTTTAAGTTTCGAATGCAAAACATCGCCGAGCAAAAATACAACGCCGAAATCGTCGCGGGATCGCTCTTTGTGACGGAAAGCCGAAAGGTCGCCCGCCTCCTGCTGGGCAATGCCGGTCCGGATGACTGGAACCAGGCCATCGTCATTGACAATGTTTTACAAAAGCGCACGCCGTCATCCGCCAAACGCCAGGCGAAACTGATCCGGAACCGTTTATCCCTGATGCAGCCGGACCTATGGAACATGATCATTCAGGGAACACAGGATGTGGCTATTCAGGCGCTTTTAGCGGCCGCCATTAAACATAGCCGCCTGCTCGGCGATTTCATGGATAATATGATCCGGCAGCACTGGCGGACATTTACCCCTAAACTCAGCGACAAGGACTGGAAAGAGTTTATGGAAACCTGCGGTCAGGTCGATCCCGGCATTGAGCAATGGACGCCGTCCACCCGCGCCAAACTCAAACAGGTCATCTTTAGAATTCTCGCGGAATCCAAATACATCGACAACACCAAAAACATTCAGTTGTTGCCGGTACGGGTGATCCCGGAAATACGGCAATATCTTCTTAAAAACTCGGAGCATGATATATTGCGCTGCATGGAAGCAACCCAATAAAAAGCCATAAGGATGGTTCATGGACGCCTTGAAACGCCGGCTGGATCAAATTATCGACAAGGTCACCTCGAATGAACTGCTTCAGAATAAAGGGCTGGGCAATGAAATCGGATTTTATATTTTTGATTACCCGCCCGAATATGAAATGGAGGTCCGGGAGCATCTCCAGTTCATCCTGCGCCATCTCCCCAAAAAGAAACCCGACCTGAAATTTAGACACATCAACTTGTTTGAACTGATCATCACGTATTTAAAATCTCGAAATTATTTGGATCGTGCTATTGCGATGCAAAAAAAAGACGGCGACCAGAAATTGCTTGGCTCTTTGATCAACGGGCCGTTGGACCCGAAAAAAATCGCAACGGCGTTTGCGGAAGCAGCAGATCCCACCCGTCACGACCTGGTTCTGGTGTCCGGCGTCGGCTCCGCATATCCATTACTGCGAAGCCATAACCTTTTAAACAACCTTCATCCGCTGATGGAAAATACGCCCCTGGTCATGTTTTACCCCGGCGTTTACACCGGCCAGGGACTCCGGCTGTTTGGAAAACTGAAAGAGGCCAATTACTACCGGGCCTTTCAACTGGTTGTGTAACAGGAGCAGTCATGCAGATCAAAGACATCTTCAAAAAACCCATCACCCGCCCCATCAACGGCGTAGTCAAGGCGGACCAGCTCAATGAATCGGTCATCTGGCAGGAGCTGGATGAATATGTCATTACCCGTGAACTGGACCGGCATTTCAGAAAATTTTTATCCGCCTATCTTGCCGCCATAGATAACGCCAAAGACCCGGTCATCACCGCACGCATAGGGGTCTGGGTGTCCGGCTTTTTCGGATCGGGAAAATCCCACTTCATCAAAATCCTGTCCTATCTTTTAGGGAACCGTAAAGCCCATGATCCGGATTCCGGGGCATTCAAAAACGCCATTGATTTTTTCAAGGACAAAATCAAAGACGCCATGCTGTTTGCCGATCTTCGGCGGGCCGTGGACCGGGATACGGATGTGATTCTGTTTAACATTGACAGCCGGGCCGATGCCAGCGACGGCCGGGCCTCTCTCCTGTCCGTGTTCTGGCGCGTCTTTAATGAGCGCTTAGGCTATTGCAGCCAGTCCTTGCACGTCGCCGAACTGGAGCGTTACCTGGACAAAAAAGGCAAATACGCGGCGTTTAAACAAAAATTTTCCGAAATC